>CAZSJF010000085.1:0-9462 GCA_964606705.1 uncultured Bacteroidales bacterium | reverse complement strand
ACAGAAGTAATTTTAGAGATTTTGTTAAGATAAAATAATGCCGGCACACAACAGCAGGCAAAAATAAATAAAAAATTTATCCTTCGTCAGGATAAACTCCCGAATCTCGTGTGTAAAAAATTTCATTTAATTTATTATATTTTATCCGATTTTGTATTTTTGCACAAAAAATATTAACCTTAAAAATTTAAACACATGAAAAAAAATTACATTTTTATTGCATTTATGTTTTTTACAACGTTGTGTAATGCTCAATGGACAACTGTGTATCCAACCGAAGGCGGTGCTTCTGTTTATTTTGTAGATGCTGATACAGGTTATGTTGTCGGGGGAACAACCATTGCTAATTCCGGTTATGTGCTGAAAACCACCGATGGAGGGGATAACTGGGTTAAAGAAACCACTACCGGTAAAGGATTCCGTTCAGTACATTTTCCTACAGCCAGTACAGGTTATGTCGTGGGCTGGGGCGGTGTAATGTTTAAAACAAGTGATTACGGTACTACATGGTCACAACAATGGGTAGTTACCGATATTTTGAAATCTGTTTATTTTATCAATGCCGATACCGGTTTTGTAGCAGGGGTTATGACCGGAAAAATTCTGAGAACATACGATGGAGGAGATAATTGGACTGAATATACAAGCGGAATAGCAGTATCAACTATAAATTCAATACATTTCCCTGATGCAACAAACGGCTATATGGTTGGTATAAGCGGAAATGTTGTAAAAACAACGGATGGAGGTGCCTCATGGTCTACCAGCTGGAACGGAGTTACAACTAATGAGTTATCTTCTGTTTTTTTTACCAATGCAGATACAGGTTATGCTGTGGGTGCTGATGGCATTATTATTAAAACAACCAATGGCGGCACATCCTGGACCCAGCAAACAAGTGTTGACCAAAGCACGGAATTATATTCGGTTTACTTCACCGATGACAATACGGGTTATATTGTCGGCGACTGGGGTTTAATTCTTAAAACAACGAATGGCGGTGATAATTGGATACAAGAAACAAGTGGTATTCTGACAAAGTTGAATTCTGTTTGTTTTCCTACTGCCAATACAGGCTTTGCAGCAGGCAGTGTAATACTGAAAAACTCACCAGGCACTTTTGTTGAAGAAAATAGCCAATCCAAAATCAGTATTTATCCAAACCCTGCTTCTGATAATATTGTAATTTCAAACACTCAGAATACAACTGATAAAGTTCTTATAAGTATTTTAAATTTTGAAGGCAAACTTGTTAAATATAATAGTTTTCAAAACCAGGATTTAATCAGACTTGATGTTAGCACTCTCGCAAAAGGCATTTATACATTAAAGGTACAATCAAATGACGAAATAATCATAAAAAAAATAGTAATACAATAATAACCGGGGCAGCGGGGTTTTAGGACAGTGCAGTTCTTTTATCTATCTTTGGGGTATTAGGAAACGATACGGCTTCGCTTCGATTCGCCCCGCCGATTAGCAAGCCTCAACCGTTGGGCGCCAGCAAGTAAAAATACCGTAATCATTAAAAAATATTACTTTTGATGAATACTTTCATTAAAAGTTTTATCTTTGTATGAAAAAAAGATATGTATTCTAGATATATAAGCGATATTATCAAGAAGCGTATTGGTTCCGGGAAAGCAATTATTCTTATGGGACCAAGACAAGTTGGTAAAACAACATTAATCGAATCAATTTTAAGCAAAAAAGATTACTTGCTTCTTGATGGAGATGATCCAAAAACAAAAACAATATTAACGCAGCCCAATACAGAACAAATAAGGACAATTATCGGAAAACATAAAATTGTATTTATTGATGAAGCCCAACGAATAGAAGGCATCGGGTTAACTATGAAAATTATTACAGACAGATTTAAGGATGTTCAATTGTTTGCAAGTGGTTCTTCATCTTTTGATTTATCAAATAAAATTAATGAGCCCTTGACAGGCAGGAAATGGGAGTACCATTTATTTCCAATCTCATGGGAAGAATATGAAAATCATCATGGATTTTTGTACTCTGAACAACAATTTGAAAACAGGCTTCTGTATGGATTTTACCCTGATGTTTTAAATAATAGTGGAGATGAAATTAATATTTTAAGAAATTTAATTAATAGTTATCTTTATAAAGATATTCTTTCATATTCAGATATAAGGAAACCTGAAATTTTGGAAAAACTTGTCCAGGCACTAGCTCTGCAAGTAGGAAGTGAAGTCAATTATTCAGAACTGGCACAAATCGTAAATGTTGATAAAAATACAATAAGCAAATATATTGATATCTTACAAAAAGGGTTTATTGTTTTTAAACTGGGAGCATTTAGCCGAAATGTTCGAAACGAAATAAAGACAAACAAGAAGGTTTATTTTTATGATAATGGTATTCGTAACATGGTAATAGGTAATTTCAATCCCATTGAGTTAAGAACAGATAAAGGGGCATTGTGGGAAAATTTTTTAATATCAGAGAGAGTTAAGCAAATTGAATATAAGCAAAGTTTGGCTCACATTTATTTTTGGAGGACCAAACAGCAACAGGAGGTTGATTTTGTGGAAGAAAATAATGGTGAAATTTATGGTTATGAATTTAAATGGAATAAAAAGAATAGTATAAAACTGCCTGAAACTTTTACAGAAACTTATAAAGCAAAAAGGTACAGTGATTGACAGAAGTAATTTTAGAGATTTTGTTAAGATAAAATAATGCCGGCACACAACAGCGGGCAAAAATAAATGAAAAATTTAAACAGATGGAGCGAGAAACTCTTTATCCCCTGCAAAAAATAGCCTTTATTATCTGGCTTGCCATTTTGGGATTTTCTTTAATCCTCCTGGTGCAGTAGCCGAACCATTGTTTCCCGAAAGGCACGTAAACCCTCATTGTATGCCCTTTGTCAACTATTGATTTTCTCAGTTCAGGAGTTACACCGTAAAGCATCTGGAACTCATACATGTTTTTCGGAACATTATATTTTTCAATGAGCTTGTATGCTCCTTCAACCAGTACTTTGTCATGAGTGGCAATGCCCGGATATATTTTATTGGCAAACATGTATTCAAGGTCTTCAAGAAAATGCTCGTTTATTTCATCATATTTCTTGTAAGCTATTTCTTTTGGCTCAACATAAATGCCCTTGCATAACCTGTAATTCACAGGATTACATGGCGAATTCAGATCATTAAGACTTTCCACGTCTCTGAGTGTCCTTTTCATGTATGCCTGAAAAACAAGGCCGACATTCTTGGGAAATTCCTGTTTCAGCTTTCTGAAAAGTTCTATCTCACGGTCAACACATTGTGAATCCTCCATATCAATACGTACAAAATTATTGTATTCAGAAGCTTTCCTGACAATCTCCCTTATATGTTTATAGCAAACCTCTTTGTCGATAAGCATTCCGAACATTGTAGGCTTCAGCGAAAAGTTGCCGTCAACACCGTTTTTCTGCACATGATCAATAAGCCGGATATTTTCATTTTTATTTCTTTCGGCTTCATCAAGGGTTTTTATAAACTCCCCCAAAATGTCTATCGTCACCTTAATGCCCTGCGCATTCAGCTCTTTAGATGCTTTTATTGCATCATCAGGCGTTTCGCCTGCAACATATCTTTTTGAAAACACCCATATAAGTCCCTTCGGCATGTATGGAAGTAAAAATGCTATAAGTTTATTAAACATAATTTTTCAGATTTAGAATTTACCGCAAAATTATTATTTTTTTACAGTAGCATCTGAGAAAATATTATTTTTTTATCAGCCATTAAATACCAAATCATCAAAATGCACGAAATGAACATAATACGTTGCAATAATAGAGTGCCTAGAGTTCGGAGTTTGGGGTCTGGAGTTGTTGCAGAACGTAAAGGCCCCTTTAAAAAACTCCGAACTCCAAACTCCGAACTCCAAACCTTTTTATAATAATGAGAATAACTATATTCTGCGGATTATTTGAAATTCAAAATAAATTATTAATTTTGCACTCTTATTAGTTTTTTATTTTGGAAAAGTTTAAGCAGTTTTTGATTTCATTCTCAGGCATTAAAACAGGTAGTCATAATTATAATTTTCAGATAGGCGACTGGTTTTTTGAGAATTTTGAATATTCCGAAATAAAAAAAGGCAATGTGGGTGTTGATCTTGTTTTAAACAAGCAGGAGAACATGCTTGTCCTGGACTTTGCCATAAACGGCAATGTGAATGTCACATGTGACAGGTGCCTGGAAAATTTTGATTTTCCGGTAAATGACAAAAAAAGGCTGATTGTGAAGTTCGGGGATAAGACGTATGAGCAGACTGATGAAATAACCATTCTTTCGCTGAAAGAATATCAGATAGACATCAGTAAATATATCTATGAATATATTCATCTGCTTCTCCCTATCAAGCGTGTTCATCCGGATGAGAAAAACTGCAATAATGAAATAATCAACATACTGAAGGATATTAATAATGCAAAAAATAATAATTCGGTATGGGATGCTTTGAAAAAAAATAAATTAAAATAATTTTAAAATAATAAGATATGCCAAATCCAAAACGAAAATGGTCGAAGCAGAGAACAGCCAAAAGAAGGACGCATTATAAAGCAACGGCCCCGACAGTTATTGTCTGCTCAAATTGCGGAGCCCCTGTGCAATATCACAGGGTTTGCAAAGAATGCGGGTATTATAAAGGCAAATTAGCTGTTAAAAAAGAAAAAACCGCATAGAATAACTAAAATATTATGACCCTGTTTCAAAAATAAAATGATGAGAATAGGTTTAGATGTAATGGGCGGTGATTATGCTCCTGATGCAACAATTTCGGGTGCATTAAAAGCATATAAAGAACTGCCATCCACAGTCAAAATAGTTTTAATAGGGGATGAAAAAATAATATTATCCAAACTAAAGGAAAATAATTTCGACCCTGCCAATTTTGAGATTGTCCACTCATCTGATGTTATACAGATGGCTGAACATCCTGTAAAAGCATACTCACAAAAGCAGGATTCAAGCATAGCAATAGGATTTAACCTGCTCAAAGACGCGAAAATCGATGCTTTTGCAGGATGCGGAAATTCAGGGGCAATGCTCATCGGCTCCATGTACAGCGTAAACACCATACCGGGTATCATCCGCCCATGCACAAGCGTAATACTTCCCAAGGAAAATGGTGAAGTCGGCGTACTGCTCGATGCAGGCACAAACCCTGACTGTAAACCGGATATCATCTATCAGTTCGGCATTCTCGGTTCTTTATACGCTAAATATGTCCACAATATCGAAAATCCCAAAGTTGGATTACTTAATATAGGAAGCGAAGAGGAAAAAGGAAATCTGCTCTGCCAGTCGTCATTCAAATTAATGAAAGACTCCAAGGATTTTAATTTCATAGGAAACGTTGAAGGGCGGGATCTGTTTAAAGACAAAGTTGATGTTGTGGTATGTGATGGTTTTACAGGAAATATTGTGCTGAAACAGACAGAAGCCATCTACAGGCTGATGATAAAAAGAAACCTGATCGATGACTACTTCAACCGCTTTAATTATGAAATATATGGCGGAACTCCCATACTCGGCGTAAATTCTGCCGTTGTAATAGGCCACGGCATTTCAAGCCCCGAAGCTGTCAAAAATATGATATTCCACTCAAAAAGTGTTTGTGAAGCTAATCTTGTCGGAAAGATAAAAACTGCCCTGGAAAATGTTATTCCAATCAAAAATTAGTAATATTGCACTTAGAATTTCATTAATCTTAATTGTATAATTATGGCTAAGAAAAGAGCTTTTATTTCAGGTATTAATGCATATATTCCGGAATACAGGTTAACCAATGAGGAACTGGAGAAAATGGTTGATACCTCTGATGAGTGGATAATGACAAGGACCGGAATCAAAGAAAGAAGAATATTGAAAGGTGAAGGGCTGGGATCTTCTGATCTGGGCGTTGAAGCAGTTAAAGGATTGCTGAAAAAAACCAACACCTCTCCCGATGATGTGGATATGCTGATATGTGCCACGGTAACACCTGACATGATGTTTCCTGCAACTGCCAATATAATATGTGATAAAGCCGGGATTAAAAAAGCTTTCAGTTATGATATAAATGCCGCATGCTCGGGATTCATTTACGCTCTCGTTACCGCATCCAAATTCGTCGAATCAGGAACACATAAGAAAGTCATTGTTGTCGGAGCGGAAAAGATGTCTTCTATAACAGATTATCAGGACAGGCAGACATGTATTCTCTTCGGTGACGCTGCCGGCGCAGTCTTGCTTGAACCAACAGAAGATGAAAATGCAGGAATCATCGACTCAATAATGGAAAGCGATGGGTCGGGCAGGGATTTTTTATATATGAAAGCCGGAGGCTCGGTCAGGCCTGCATCCCATGAAACTATTGACGCCAGACAACATTTCGTTTATCAGGAAGGACAGTCTGTATTCAAATCCGCTGTTTCAAAAATGGCTGACTGCTCTGTGGATATAATGAAAAAAAATAATATCTCTCCTGAAAAACTGGCATGGCTTGTTCCTCACCAGGCAAATATGAGGATCATTGAAGCCGTGGCAAGAAGAATGGGAATAAGCAAGGAACAGGTAATGATAAACATTCAAAAATACGGCAATACAACATCCGCAACAATACCACTGTGCCTGTGGGAATGGGAAAATAAACTGAAAAAAGGAGATAATATCATTCTTACTGCTTTCGGCGGAGGGTTTACATGGGGAGCAATTTATCTGAAATGGGCTTATAATTAAAAACTCCCTTAGAAAATTATATACAACAGAATCATTACAATAAATAATGTAATAGCTAATACTTTGTAATTGCCTATTCCTCTCCATCCTTTTTCTTTAAAAGCATCTAACGGGTTATCCCATGTTAATGAACTTCTGTCAACAGAATCTGTATCAGGAAGCAGTTTTGAGGAGGTAATAAGAATAATTGAACATATTACACATAAAAAAAATGAAGTGAGCATAAATGGCACATTCCAGTTTGTATATTCTTTATTCCAGTCAAGAATAAAGACAATAAACCCTAAAAAGGCCCCACTCCACAATGTTATTAAAGCACCTTTGCCTGAAGCTTTTTTCCAGAATATTCCAAATATAAAAACAGCAGTAATTGGCGGTGCTATGTAACCTATCATCATATTGATTCCCTGAAAGATACTTTCAAACTTGCTCAGCAGAGGCGACCATATTAATGCAAGTACCATTGCCGCAAATGTTGCCATACGGCCGATAAATATTAATTTTTTATCAGTCAGTGCAGGATTGTGCCTTTTGAATAAATCATAACTTACTAAAGTTGCTATGGAGTTCAATGCTCCTGAAACAGTACTCATAAGTGCTGCCAGCAAAGTAGCAACGATAAGCCCTTTCACGCCGACAGGCAAAAGGTTCTTGATCATAAACAAGTAAGTGTTTGCAGAATTACCAATAGTATCGGGCAATATTTTCTGATTAATTAATGCCAGGCATAATAACCCGGGTAAAACGAAAATAAATACAGGAAGAATTTTTAAAAATCCTGTGAACAGAACACCTACACGTGCCTGATTGCTGTCTTTTGCACCTAAAACACGCTGAACAATGGTTTGGTCTGCACACCAGTACCAGATGCCTATCACAGGATAACCTAATAGTATAGCATACCACGGCAAACCGGAAGCGTCTCCGTGCGGGCGCAATATTGTTAATTTAACGGGATCAACAGCCTGGGTAAGTACATGCCAGCCACCCAGTTTTACATATGCAATAGCTGTCATTGTTATTGCTCCGGCAATAAGAATTATGGTCTGCATAGATTCTGTTAATACTACTGCAAGTAATCCTCCGAATATCGTATATATGCTGGTAATTACTAAAATAATGAAAATGCATAAAAAAATATCCACTCCCAGCAGCCCGTTAATTACAACAGCACCTGTATATAACGAAAACCCTATATGAATAAAAATTGCTGAAACAACAGACATTATAGCCAGCCAGTCCCTGCATTTTGAATTGTATCTTTTTTCCAGAAAATCAGGCAGTGTGGTTATTTTGGCTTTCAGGTAAAATGGTACGAAAAAAATCGCCAATAGAATTAATATAAAAGCCGCCATCCATTCAAAATTACCATAGGCAAGGCCGTTATTATATCCTTCCTGAGCCAGAGAAACCAGATGAACAGTGGAAATATTTGTTGAAAATAATGCAAGCCCTATCAGCGGCCATGTCAGAGTGCCCCCCGCAAGAAAGTATTTATTGCCGGAAGCCTTACTGCTTTTCATTTTAAATCCGGCCCAGATACCTATCAGTGTTATCAGAACAAAATATAAAATGACAACGGTTAAATCCAGAGAAGAAAAATCAAATTTCATTTCCAAAAAAATATTAACGGTTTTTATTTTTACTGAGGTTTATTACTTTATTTACATCATTTTTCCGGATAATCGTTGCTCCGGCATCTATATCAGACGGCTTGATTCCATACCTGCAATACAATGTGAGCTGAACCACAGGATAAAATCCCTGAATATACGGTTGCTGGTCTATAGTGAAAGACAGTTTTCCTTCATCTATAAGCCTGAGAATTTCCGCAGACAGGTCGAAGCCTGCTGCAAAAATTGATTTGTTGTTAGTTTGCTCTAATGCCAATCCTGCTCCTTCAGTATCAGCTTGTCCTGTACATAGAATCGCCTTGATTCCGGCTTCTGAAGTAATCTTATCTTTAATGATTTTACAGGCTTTTTCAGGTTCTGTTCCTGTAATAATTGTTTCACAGGAAATATTTTTTTCTTTAAGGGCATCAAGTATTCCCTGCTTTCGTTCCTCCAGAGCAGATATTCCTTCTGAATGGAGGCATAATAAAATTTTTGCATTTAAAGGAATATTATCTGAAACCTCTTTTCCCATAGTAACACCTGCCTGATAAAGATTCTGACACACCGAACCAAGGCGTGCATTTGACGAATGAGCATCATCTACGTTAAAGGCAACAACAGGAATTCCTTTGTCAATAGCTTTCTTAATAACTTCATCAAATACAGCAGTGTCGATAATATTAAGTGCTATCCCGTCATACTTCTTATTAATGGCATCTTCAACCATTTTTACCTGAAGTGATTTATCCACCTCTACGGTTCCTGTAAATTCACAACTTACATTTAACATTCCGGCAGCATCATTCATGCCTTTTTTAACAGGATCAAAAAAAGATTCATTTGCACAAGTACTTATAAATATAAAATGTAATGAATCCGTTTTGCCACCTGAAATATTTGACGATTGTCTTTTGCATGCCGGCAATAATAGTACGATTATAAAAACAGTTGTAATTACTTTAGGTATATTTAACATGTTTATTCTTATTAAATTAATGTCGCAATTTACAGAATTAAGGCGAGAAATTAAAAAATTGGTATTGCTAAATTTGTATAGAGAATGATTTTACATTATTTTTCAATCTGCGTAA
>CAZSJF010000084.1:0-9523 GCA_964606705.1 uncultured Bacteroidales bacterium | reverse complement strand
CAGCAACACTGTTGAGGAAGAAAAAAGTAATTTCTCTGACAAAGATTTTATAAGGATATTCAGGGACATGGCTATAATACGTGAATTTGAAACCATGCTGAACCAGATTAAAATCTCAGGTGAATACAACGGAATAAAATACAATCATCCGGGGCCGGCACATCTTTCAATAGGGCAGGAAGCTTCTGCCGTGGGCATGGCATATAATCTCTCTGTTGATGATTTTATCTTCGGCTCTCACAGGAGCCACGGGGAAATTCTTGCAAAAGGCCTTTCTGCAATACATCAGCTTGACGACAAATCGCTGATGAATATCATGTCATCATATTTTGACGGTGCTATACTTAAAGTCGTTGAAAATAATAATAAAGAAAATATTAAAACTCTTGCTATTGATTTTCTTCTGTACGGAACACTTGCAGAGATATTTGCAAGAGAAAACGGTTTTAATAAAGGGCTTGGTGGCTCAATGCATGCATTTTTTATCCCTTTCGGGATTTATCCTAACAATGCAATAGTAGGAGGTTCCGGAGATATAGCTGTCGGCGGTGCACTCTACAAAAAAGTGAACAGGAAGAAAGGCATTGTCGTTGCAAACATAGGCGATGCTTCAATGGGCTGCGGGCCTGTGTGGGAAGGGATTTCTTTTGCCACAATGGACCAGTTTAAAAAACTGTGGACAGGAGAATATAAAGGCGGTATGCCTGTAATATTCAACTTCATGAATAACCAGTACGGCATGGGCGGACAGACACGCGGCGAAACAATGGGCTATGACATGCTTGCACGCATCGGAGCAGGAGTTAATCCCGAAATGATGCACAGCGAAAGAGTTGACGGCTATAACCCTCTCGCTGTCATTGACGCTTTCAGAAGAAAAAAGAAAATCATTGAACAAAAAGAAGGGCCTGTACTGCTCGACACACTCACTTACAGGATAAGCGGACACTCCCCTTCCGATGCATCTTCTTACAGATCAAAAGAAGAAATTGAAGCATGGCAGAATGCAGATTCTATAATAGAATACGGCGATAAGCTTGTTAAAGCAGGAATAGCAGACAAAAAAAAACTTGAAGCCATCAGGGAAAACATAAAAGGGCTGGTAACAAAAATCACCGCTCTTGCAACCAACGACGAAATTTCTCCGCGTATCAACATGGTTAAAAATCCCGAAGCTATCGGAGAGTTTATGTTCTCTGATAAAAAAGCTGAAAAGATGGAAGACCGAATACCAGAAACTCTCATGCCGCTTAAAGATAATCCAAGAGTTCAGCAGTTGAAAACCAAGGAGCATTTTGGAATAAAAGACGGTAAGCCTGTTTCAAAAGTAAAAGCATACCAGTTGAGAGACGGAATCTTTGAAGCAATTATTGACAGGTTTTACAAAGACCCGACATTAATAGCATACGGAGAAGAGAACAGAGACTGGGGTGGTGCTTTTGCCGTTTACCGCGGACTGACAGAAGCGTTGCCATATCACCGCTTGTTCAACTCTCCAATTTCTGAAGGAGCTATTGCAGGTACGGCAGTGGGATACGGAATGTGCGGAGGAAGGGTTGTTGCTGAGATCATGTATTGTGACTTCATAGGGCGTGCCGGTGATGAAATTTTAAACCAGCTTCCCAAGTGGCAGGCTATGAGCGGAGGAACACTAAAAATGCCGGTTGTCATTAGAGTTTCCATAGGCTCCAAATACGGAGCACAGCATTCGCAGGACTGGACATCACTCGTTGCACACATTCCCGGGTTGAAAGTCGTATTCCCTGCTACACCTTACGATGCCAAGGGACTTATGAATTCTGCACTTAATGGCACCGACCCTGTGATATTTTTCGAAAGCCAGCGTATTTACGACATAGGTGAACTATTCCATGAAGAAGGTGTTCCTGAAGGATATTATGAGATACCTATCGGAGAACCTGACATAAAAAGGCGTGGCAACGACATTACTATCCTTACAATAGGTGCTACTTTATACACGGCTGTTAAAGCAGCTGATATCCTGAAAGAAAAATACAATGTGTTGGCAGAAGTTATTGACGCAAGAAGCATAGTTCCTTTCAATTATGAACCGGTGATTGAGTCTGTGAAAAAAACAGGTAAGATACTGCTTGCAAGTGATGCCTGTTCAAGAGGTTCAATTCTAAAAGATATGGCGCAGACAATCTCGGAACTTGCCTTTGATTACCTTGATGCACCGCCTGTTGTGGTGGGAGCAAGAAACTGGATAGTGCCTGCACATGAGATGGAAACATATTTCTTTCCCCAGTCCGAATGGCTTGTTGATGCAATACATGAAAAAATAATACACCTGAAAGGCCATTTTGTAACAAACAACTTTACTGTGAACGAACAGATACGAAGAAATAAAAAAGGAATCTGAAAATTAATATGCCACCAAATCTCCAAAACACCAAATCACACCAAAGTATGCAGCGTTGGTCGTGATTGTATCTACGACCAAAATAAAAGGCAGTTTTTAACTGCCACAAAACAAAAACAGTTTTATAACAGCGAAAATAAAAAAATCAGATGGAAAAAAAGAATCAGTCATTAATAGTAGCAGATGAAACTATAATGAGTAAGATTTATTTAATCAGAGAACAAAAGGTTATGCTGGATAGTGATTTAGCAGAATTATATGATGTTGAAACAAAACGATTAAAAGAACAGGTAAAACGTAATGCAGAGCGATTTCCCGAAGATTTCATGTTTGAATTGACAAAAGAAGAGTATTTTTCTTTAAGGTCGCATTTTGCGACCTTAAAAAGAGGACAGCATTCAAAATACTTACCGTTCGCCTTTACTGAACATGGCGTTTTAATGTTATCTAATGTGTTAAAAAGTAAAAGAGCGATAAAGGTTAGTATTCAAATAATAAGAATATTTACCAAATTACGCAAGATGTTACTGACTCATAAAAATATTTTATTAAAACTTGAAAAGATAGAAAAAACATTAGCTGAGCATGACAACAATATATTCACAATATTTGAATACATGAAACAGTTTGAACAGGTGAAGCAAGAACACCTGAAACAAAAAAACAGAAAACGTATCGGTTATGAAATTTAATAAAAAACTCGTTTTATTCGGTGCAGGAAAAATAGGAAGGTCTTTCATTGGACAGCTCTTCAGCAGGGCAGGCTATGAGGTTGTATTTGTTGATATCTACAAACCAGTCATTGATGAACTGAACAAACGCGGCAATTATAATGTCATCATCAAAGGAGAAAAAGAAGAAATCATAAATGTAAAAAATGTAAGAGGAATTCTTGCAAATGAAAAAGAAAAAGTAATTTATGAAATTGCGGAGGCTGATATTGCTGCTGTTTCAGTGGGACAGCAGGGACTTCCACATATCATTTCTTTAATAGCAGAAGGGCTGAAAAAAAGATATGCCTTAAGCAAAAACCTGCTGCTGGATATAATTATCGCTGAAAACCTTAGAAATGCACAGGAATATTTCGGACAAAACCTGAAACAGTATCTTGATAAAAATTATCCTTTTGATGAACTTGTAGGTCTTGTTGAAACAAGCATAGGCAAGATGGTTCCGATAATGAGTCACAATGATATGGAAAAAGATATTTTGCAGGTGTTTGCAGAACCTTACAACACGCTTATACTTGACAAAAAAGGCTTTAAAAATCCCATCCCTGAAGTTGAAGGCCTTGCACCAAAAGAAAATATGAAAGCATGGGTTGACAGAAAATCATTTATACACAATTTAGGCCATGCTGTCACGGCTTATGTGGGATATCTGCACAATAACAAATATATCTATACTTACGAAGTCCTTGCAAATAAAGAAATATATGAAATTGTTAGAGAAACAATGCTACAATCCGCTGATATTCTCCTGAAAAATTATCCGGACGAATTCACAAAAGAATCCCTCACAGAACATATCGATGACCTTATTTATCGCTTTCAGAACAAGGCTCTTGGTGATACTGTTTTCAGAGTAGGTATGGATCTGTTAAGAAAACTTGGCCCGGAAGACAGGCTCTGCGGTGCAATAAGGATGGGCATGAAACACAATATGCCTGTTGATAAAATATTATACGCATTGGTTTGCGGATTCTACTTCCGCGCAAAAGACGAGAACGGGAATATGCTTGCCAGAGATGTTGAATTTATCAGCCATTTCAACAAAGGCATAAAGCATGTATTGATTTCTGTATGCGGCTTTGATGAAAAGAAAGACAAAGAAATTATTGAAAATGCTGAAAAAATAAATAATAACATCAGGACACACTAGAAAACAATGCTGGACACTGTTAAAAAAAATTTCTTTAAAATAAATCTTCCTGAAATAACAATCGCGGTTATTTTATTTACGATTATCTACATTAATTTCAACCATAAATACTGGATGTTTAAGAATCCTAACAGGATCATTGGGGGGGATATTGTTTCATATTATGCATACCTGCCAGCCACTTTTATTTACCATGACATAGCTCTCGTAAAACCGGAATCATATAAGAAAGGTATGTTCTGGCCTGACAAAACACCTATTGGTAAAAATGCTATCAAAACAAGCATGGGGCTTGCCATACTTTATTCCCCGTTTTTTTTCATGGGACATGCTTATGCCATAATCTCCGGTTATGACACATCGGGATTTTCTCCGCCATATAAATTTTTTCTTTTATTCAGTTCCGCTTTTTACCTGTTCATAGGATTACACTTCCTGAGAAAAACCCTGAAAAAATATTTTTCCCATGCAGTAACCACGATAACTTTAATATCAATAGTAATAGGGACTAACCTGCTTTATTACTCGTCGTTAGAAGCTACTATGGCACATTCATATAGCTTCTCTCTTTTTGCAGTATTTATCTATCTTGCGATCAGATGGCATGACAAGCCTAATATTGCAAACACAGTGATGGCAGGCCTGCTGGCAGGATTGATCGTTCTGATCCGTCCCACAAACATCATAATTTTACTGTTCTTTATCCTCTGGAGAGTATCCTCATGGAAGAGTTTCACAGAGAGGATGATCTTTTTCCTGAAATCATACCATCTGATTTTAATAATGGTGCTGGCATTTTTTATTGTCTGGGTTCCGCAGATGTTGTACTGGAAATATGTTTCCGGCCAGTATTTATATTTCTCATACGGTAATGAAAGATTTTTCTTTGACAACCCTCAGATCATCAACGGACTGTTCAGCTACAGAAAAGGCTGGCTGCTATACACTCCTATTATGTGTTTCGCCTTAGCCGGCATACCTTTTCTGTATAAAAAATATAGGGAATTCTTTTTTCCGGTATTGATATTTACAGTCCTCAACATTTATATTATCCTGTCATGGTTTTGCTGGTGGTATGGAGGAGGCTACAGCTTAAGGCCTTTCGTAGATTCATACAGCCTGCTTGCCATTCCGTTTGCAGCATTTACAGTCTGGGCTTTGCAGCGAATAAAGATTATTTTTTCTTCAGCACTTATCTTACTGATATCGCTCAGCATATTTCAAACACTTCAGTATACCTATGGAATAATTCATTATGATTCAATGACTAAAAAAGCTTACTGGGCAGTATTCGGAAAAATGTACCATCCAAAAAACTTAAATAACTTATTAAAAGCTCCTGATTATAAAGCCGCTCTTAAGGGTGGCCATAAGGAAAAAAATCATTAATCAGAATTTTAGGGAATTAAGACATTCCTGCCTAATTATCTCTAAAACTTAAAGAATATTTATTGCTTTTCATCCTCATACTTTGTCCTTAAATGCTTTCCCTGCCAGTCAATAAACATCTGAGCAAATCCATATTTCGTTCCAATCCAGAATGAATAACATTTCGTACCGTTATAATTATCTATTTGAAGATGAACATCATTATAACTTTCACCTTCCCTACCTAAATGCCCTTCCCCTGGTGGAAGTTCAACAAAAAATAAATCTTTTTTCTCTTGCCTGTCTTTGTCTATATTCATTGATTTCATTTTTATAATCCATGAGGTAGGAGAAGACAATGTAATTAGCTTCTGTAATTCATCATTCCAAGTAAAATGCGCTGCACTGTCTAAAGCACACAATGCATTTTTTTGAACATCATAAGAATATATCTGATAATAATCACTGAAAATAAAATACTGGTTATTTTTAATCCAATTACCATAATAATATTCTGAACTATGTGAAATAGTAGTTTTATATAAATTCTTTACCAACTTCCGGTATTTATTTAATACTACAACCTGTTTCCAACGATAACCACCTTCACCTTCATTTCCTTTTATAAAGACAAACAAGCTTCCCCCTTTAATTACTTGTTTACATAAAGCAACATCTTCACATTTGATCCATCCTGTTTTATTTTTGCATATTATTTTATACCAATATTCTTTATTATATAAACATTTTGATGGTAAATCATAAGCAAGACTATAGGCATCTGCTCTATATTTTAATGAATCCATCCATGTCAGAGTTGCCAGAGTATCATGCTTCAAAATTGTGTCTGAAATAACATAAGCTTTACTATTATATATCCATAAATAAAAAGTATCAGGATTATTCTGAACATCGCTCTGTGCTTTTGCAAATAAAGGGAGTAGTGTTATTATAAAATAAAGAATTATGCGGTTCAACGTTTTCATTTTATTTTAAAGAATTATGTTAGTTCTAAAATATTTTACCCCCTCTGTCTCACTGCATTCGACATCTCCCCCTAATAGTAGGGGGAGAAACAGAGGGGGTAATAATTACACCATTTTATATCTATATATCACTTAAAACTTAAACCCCAGCGTTGCAATAAAAGTTTGTTTTGTCAAAGTGTTCTTAACCGCATTTACATAGTCGGGATTGTACAGGTAATAGTCTTCAGAATACTGTGTATGTACATAAGCCAGGTCGAAAAAGTAATCTTTATCCCTTATGCCGATACCGAAGGAAAGTGAGGTTGCCTGTGCGTCATTTATGCCTGATCTGTATGGGCTGCCGTATAATGCATACCCTGCCCTGAGGCTGATGGGTTCTAACCTGACTTCGCCTCCCACTCTTAAGTTGCTCGTGGCAGTGTATTTGCTCTGCACGGCGTCATTTTCATCTATGAAACTGTAATCTCCCGCACGCAGCCTTGCCTGTGAATAATCCACATATTCATAATCAGCGCTCAGTAATCCTATTTTACCAATTACAAATCCTATGCTTCCTATAGCTTTAAAAGGTGTTTCAAGATGATAATCATATTTGCCGTTAGGAGAATAAGAAGTGTAGGAATTACCATTATCAAATGAAGAAGATATTGAACTGTGCCAGTTGTCTTCCATCTTGAAAAAAGTGGGGGTATGAACAGCAGCGCCGAGGCGTAAAAAATCAGTAACCCTGTATATAAGCCCGAACTTGAAGTTGATGCCTTCGCCGTATGTGCTCAGATACTGGTTCAGGGTGAACTCTTTGAAATTATTTATCGTATCACCTTTGTCTTTTTCAACATATTCCGATTCTTCGATATATCTTATATATGGCACTCCTATTGTTCCGCCTATGTATAATTTTTCGGAATAATTTCCTCCGAAGGTCATTACAAACTCATTCATTGAACCGCTTGTAGTGATGCTTTTTCTCTGCAGAACACCGCCGTCAGGAACGGCACATATATAGTTAGTGGCACTTCCCAGCGTATCGAGCAGGTATGTATCATAAGCTATCCCGGCATCAAATGAATTCAGGTCGCCCGGCACTATACCCTGTGCATAATCAAGATAATTGTGCAGCAATGAACTGGTCTTGCTGGGGCCCTCTATCAGCACCCTGTTGTTAAAATTGTTAATCCTGTTTATGCCGAAGCCGAACTGGCAGTTAAGCCAGCCTGCAGGTTTTTTTTCACTCTTATCATCTTTTACCAGCCTTCTGTTGTATAACACAGTAACCAACCCCAGGTTGCCGAGGTTAAAATTATATTTATAGTCTTCACGGCTTTCGTTATTATACAAAGATGAGGTTGCCCCGAAAAAGATAGACGGCGAGAAAGTAAACTCGGACTTTTTGTATATGCCTATTGAAGCAGGATTAGTGCTTAAAGTTGAGAAATCACCGCCGAGAGCACCGAAAGCTCCTGCCATGCTTACATACCTGGCCGTACCGCCGATTGTGGTCTGCGAATACCTGAGTGCATCTACTTCGTTTTGCGCCATTGCAGAAAGAGAAGGAACAACAGCTATCAGTAATAATTTCATCATTGTTTTCATAGCTTTACTTTATTTAAAGTTTATTAATATTTATATTTTCTGATTTTTTATTTTCATCTCATGGCAACCTGCCTGCAGCTTACATGGGTGCGGCCATGGGAAGCAGGCAGGTTTATGTATAATGCCGGTTATCTTCTGTTTCCTCCACCGCCTGAATAGCTGCCTCCGCCCGACCTTGAGCCTGAACTTGAGCCTGATGAATGTGACCCTGAACTGGAGCCTGAAGAACTCGATTTTGAATAACCCGACCCTGAACTGGAGCCCGAAGAACTTGACTTTGAATAACCAGAACCGGAACTCGAATGATTCGTAGTAGAGTTAGAGTAGTTAGGCTTCGAATAGCTTGAATTTGAACTGGATTTTGAATAAGAAGAAGTGTTGTTGTTATATTTCGGAGTACTGTTATAATTGCTTGACCCTGAATTATATTTAGGCGTAGAATATGTCTTTGAGTTGCTATAATTAGATTGGTTATTACTTGGAGTACTGTAATTGTTAGGTTTACTGTTAGTATTAGTATTAGTAGTACTACCAGAGTTATATGATTTAGTATAGCTGTTATTATTATATTGTTTTGTATAACCGCTGGGTTTGTTGTATTTCGGAGTATCATACGTCTTCGGCTTAGTGTAGTACTGATTGGATTTTGATTCACTATAGCTCTGAGGAGTATAATTTTTAGACCCTGTATTGTTATACTGAGTATTCTGTGTAGTATTGGTATTGGTATTAGTAGTAGTTGTTGTTGTGTTATTTTTTTGAGTGTTGTACTGTTTAGGTACATAGTTCGGATTTCCTTTATCTACAGAAGCATCAGTAGTATTGGTTTTTATCCCGCTGTTTCCGTTAACCGGATTTACATTCTGATAAGCCCCTGTCTTTGAGATATTATTATCCTTAGCAACCTCTCCTGAACTTTGTCCGGATTTTGACACAACAACATCATTGCTTTTTACAACATTTGTTTTGTTGGTTATACTGGTATTTCCGACAGAAGGTATTTCCGAAGTTTTCGTGTTTATAGTTTTGGATTTTCCCATAGCAACAGCACTCTGGTATTTTTCTCCGAAGCTCAGAGAAGAAGACTGAGATGATGATTTTCCATTGCTTGCCCCTACACATGAACTCCTGTGGCCGTAGTAATTTGAGTTGCCGTCATAACTGTTGTAATAGTTGTCACCATAGTAGCCCCCGTAGTAACCGTCATAATATCCGTCATAATATCCGTTCCAGTATCCGTTATGATAGCCACCCCAGCCGCCTCCCCAGCCGTAATATGGACACCACCACCCCAAACACACCCAACACA
>CAZSJF010000083.1:7768-9549 GCA_964606705.1 uncultured Bacteroidales bacterium | reverse complement strand
TTTATTTTCATAAGTATCAAATATTGCAATAATATTATCTTTCATAAATAAAGTTTTCTGGTATTCAAAATGATTATCAATACAGTTTGACTCATTAGTGCATGATGACTGCTTAATTATTTTTGTAAAAACAAGATTAAGATCATTAACTTCATAAGCATTTAATTTATAAGTAGATTTTTCGGCCTGAATTACAAATATTTTATCATCTAATAAGCCTGCATCACATATTGAAGACATTATTGGAGCAGGTGTTACTTTACCAATAGTAATATCAAAATCTTGTGCTTGTAAAAAGCTTACTAATGATGTTAATGCAAATAAAAAAGATATTTTTTTCATAAATTTGGTTATTTTTGACAGCTAAAATATGTAAAAAAATGAAATTATCAATTTTATTTGTATTAATATTTAGTTCAATTGCTGTAATTTCACAGGAAACGAAAATAACAGTATATGAACCTTTCAAAACCGATCAGAAAATTGATCCATCTAAAGATATTAAAGTTGAAGAAAACTGTTTCAAATGGAATTTTTCAATGCTTACAAGAGGTGGGTTTGTTATAAACTATGAGAGGTTACTAAAAGAACAGTTGTCTTTTGAATTTGGATGTGGCCTGACATATCGTGATTATATTTTTGAAATGTTTAAACAGGGTGATATGTATTATAGTATTTATAATTCTGACGAAAATAATTCAATAACAGCAAAATTAGGATATGCATTGGAAATGAGTTTGCGTTATTATCCCAAGGACGGTAACCTGGAGGGATTTTATGTTGCGCCTGTATTCAGGTATAGATCCTATAGCATGGAATTAGAAAAAGAAGTGAATTCAGAGTTGCAAAAATATCCTTCAGGTTATAAAATGTCAGAATTTGGCTTTGTGATTGGTGCCCAATCTGAATGGACATGGTCAGGGATATTATGGGATTACTATTTTGGGGTTTCATACAGAATGGACAGATATCATAGTTTCGAAGAAGAATATGATATTAATAATCATCTAATTGATTTAGATAACCGTATAATACAATGGAATCATCCTGCGATTTTATTGGGGTTAAAAATAGGGTTTACAATGTAAAAGATGAAAAAATATTTTTTAATATTATTAATATTATTTTTTACCGAAAAAATATTACATGCACAAGATACTTCTGATAAAGACTATGCCCTAATCATATCACATTACAAACAAAAAACATCTGATAAAGTAGGAACAAAAAATATATATTTTTATATAAACCCTTTTAATTCATTACTTGTGATTTATAAAAAAGTTTTTTCTGAGCAAATATCAGCAAATTGTGAATTCGAGCCATCTTGCTCTTCCTTTTCTATGGGAGTATTAAAAGAATTGGGGTTAATAAAAGGGCTCTTTTTAACAGCAGACAGGTTAACCCGTTGTAATGGGAGTGCGTTTTCTGAAACACAGCCGTATTTAATTAATGATACTAATGCAAAAATTAAAGATTATCCTGATTTTTATAAGTTTAGTAGCAAGTAAATTTAGTTATTCGCAAATATATTCTGAGAATGTAGATTCGATATACTCATGGGAGTTTTTTACATACTTGAAAAACAATAGTTTAAACAATGAAGCATTAACATGGTTAAAAACTTATCCAATACAAAGAACAGATACAGCCCTAAAAAATAAGATATATACAGAAACGGCTCTTTTGTTTTTAAAAGAAAACAAGTTAGATTCATCCAATTTTTATTTTAAAAAAAATTATGATTTTATCGACACAAACCACCAAACACACCCAACACA
>CAZSJF010000083.1:0-7758 GCA_964606705.1 uncultured Bacteroidales bacterium | reverse complement strand
TACCTCTCGGGCACAAAAAAAAAATTATCAGTTTATAGACACTAATACATTGTTATTGGCCATTGAAACGGCTATCATTGTTAAAGATAGTAATGCTGTTGAAAAATACTTATCTAAATATGACAACCAGATAAATAAACAAAATGAAATGGAATTTACTATCATATTGCAGATATTTGAAAAAAAACCACAAACAGATACAATCTATTTGTCCCAAATAAGCAATGATCTTCAAAAAATTGTAAACAAATATAATTCTTTTAAAAAAAAATCGACATTTAAAGCAGGGGTATTGTCAGCATTAGTGCCTGGATTGGGGAAGATATATTTAGGATATAAGCATCAGGCACAAGCATCCTTTATTGTAAACACATCTTTATTGGCAACGATAATTGAATCTGCATATATAACGACAAGTCCAATAAATTTATATGTCAGTATTCCTTTATTTACTTTATTTTATGGAGGTAATATTGTAGGAACTGTTTTGTTGACAAAAAAAAGACAAAATGATTTTATAAATCAAATAAATGAAGATATTTCTAATTATTATCTGTCCAATTCTCTTTACAATAAATAGCATTGCCCAGCAATCTATTATAGTTGATAAAGAAAATAAGCAATTACTTTTTCTTGAATATTCTATATGGAAAACGCAGGATACAACATTAAAAGTTAAACTGATATTTAAAAAGGCATCTCTTTTGAAAAATACTTCCCGGTATAATGAAGCCTGTGATGAATTAGAAAGAATAAAACACAACTATTCATTTAACCAAAACGAGGTAAATTATCAATTAGCTTTAAATCATTTTTTATCTTATAAATATGATAAAGCATATAATGATTTATTAGATATACCTGATACATTAAGATACAGTGATAAAAATATTAAACTTTTATGGCTTCTAATTTTAGTAGGAAAACATGAATGGGATAACTGTAAAAAATATTTGCTAATGTTTTCAGATACAACACAATTAACCATTAATAATATTAATAAATTACCAACATATATAAAATACAAATCTCCTGTTAAAGCATCACGTATGTCTTCTTATCTGCCCGGATTAGGGCAAATATATGCAGGCTATCCCTTAAAAGGTATAATCAGTTTTTCACTTAATGCAGGATTTGTTTTTTTGGCAACTGAAGAATATATCAATAAATATTTTATAAGTGGTACAGTTTTTGGTGCGTATCCGTTTTTGCGTTTTTATATAGGAGGGCGTCAATTAAGCTATAAATTAGCTATTAAGCATAATGAAACAAAAGAAAACAAATTGAAAGAAAGATATGTGGAGGTTATTTTAAAAACTTTTGAATCTAAATAAATTAATTATTTAATAATCCTGAACATTTTTTTCCATCTCAGTTTGCCGTTGAGCAGGGTTTTGTTTTTATCAAGAGAGAGCCACACGAATACAGCCTGTCCTACTATGTGGTCTTCAGGAACAAAGCCCCAGAATCGTGAATCAGCAGAGTTATGCCTGTTGTCGCCCATCATCCAGTAATAGTCCATTTTAAAAGTATAGGTACTGCTTTCCTTGCCGTTTATGAATATCTTATCACCTTTTATTTCAAGCTTATTATTTTCATAAACGCCGATAATTCTTGTATATAAAGGTATATTGTTAATGTTTACAGGTATTGTCACTCCTGCTTTAGGTATGGTTATCGGGCCGAAATTATCCTCGTTCCATTTATAATTTACAGAGTCATACGGGAATATACGCGGATTCCACTCTCCCTGCGGGCTGATACGAGGCTTGATCTCTTTTATGTAAGTGAAGTTTTTCATTTTGTCCACTTTTTCGCCTGTTAATGCATAGCAGTATGCCCCGTCACTTAATACACCCCCTTCGGTAATGTCCATTTCGTTTATAAGTTTCGGGTTTATATAACTGCCGTCAGTTGTTATCTCGTAAAAAAACTGCATGCCTGGAGGGTTGTATGCCATTTTATCATTGATATATAACTGCCTGTTTATTATCTGGAGCTTATCTCCCGGTATAGCCACACAGCGTTTTACATAATTTTCCCTTTTGTCGACAGGGCGACCGCGTATGATGCCGAATTCACGGCCGTTCTCTTCGGTCAGATTGACATTGCCTCGTGTATTTACATATTTCCACGCCACATTATAATAATAGTCGTTGGAATGTTTATAATTGTCCTGCATGGCAAAGATAGAGGCATGGTCCCTGATAATCTGGTAATAACTTCTGTCCTGATAATTAAGAGCTACGGTATCGCCGTCAGGATAATTGAATACTACTACGTCATTATTTTTTATTTTTCTTATGTACGGGAAACGGTAGTAAGATAATTTTATCCATTCCAGATACGATTTCACATTCGGAGTTCCGGGTAATGTATGGTGTGCAAAAGGAAAAGCAATGGGAGTGTTAGGAAGCCTGGAGCCATAAGTGATTTTGCTGACAAAAAGGAAATCACCTATCAGCAGAGATTTTTCCATTGATGAGGTCGGTATGGTGTAAGCTTCTATGAGGAACATGCGTATTATCGTTGCAGCAACAACAGCAAATATTATAGCATCAACCCATTCCCTTACGATTGTCTTTTTTATTTCAGGCCTGTTGTCAGGATGGAGATATTTTTCTTTCTCTGAAAAGCCGAGGTAAGGAAAATATATGAAAGGGAATATCACACTCAGTGCCTGTTGCCCCAAACCATATTTCTGAAAACATTTGGCTATTTCAACAGCCATAAGCATAAGCATAAAGACGTTGAGGAACGGGATTAACAGAAAGATATACCACCATAATGGTTTTTTTATTATCCTGAGCCATACATAGAGGTTATAGAACGGGATAATAATTTTCCATCCCGGAACACCGGCTTTTTCAAATATCTTCCAAAGCCCGGCAGTTGCCAATAAAGCAAATATTATACTTATAATACAGAATGTGCCCATATTTATTTTATTTAATGATTATCAAATGAACGTTTATTTACAGATATATTAGAGTTTATACCGAATAAAGTGTTTTATAAATATACATATTTTTAATTTGCTTTGTGTAACTCTGTGTCTTCTTTGAGCGACTCTGTGTAACAGCTATTTCACAAAGATTCACAGAGTTTACACAGAGATTCACAAAGAAATAATATATCCGATAGCTTATATTTTTCAAATTTAATACTATAATTTTATTCGATATAGACTTTATTATATTTTATTATGTTAAAGTAAGTTAATTCAGAAATTCAGGAAATCTTTCATTTCAAAAAATCCTTTTTTACCTATGATCCATTCGGCAGAGAGAACTGCGCCTAAAGCCAGTCCTGTCCTGTTTTTTGCACTGTGCCTGATTTCAATACTGTCAACATCCGAATCAGATTGTATTTTGTGGATACCTGTTACATCTTTTATCCTTAAAGATTTTAACCCGACTTCGCCGGGATTGTTTGTTTCATGATTCACAAATTTTTCTTTTCTGTCTATATTTTTTATTATTTCTTCTGCAAGTTTTATCGCTGTTCCGCTTGGAGAATCAAGTTTTTCCGTATGGTGGGTCTCTTCGATGGAAACGTTATACTCACTGTATTTATTCATCAGCAGGGAGAGTTTTTTATTGATCTCAAATAAAATGTTAGCACCTATGCTGAAATTCGGGGAGTATAACAGGGATTTATTATTGGCAAGGCAGTATTTTTTTATTTCTTCCATATGTTCCAGCCAGCCTGTAGTTCCTACAATTACAGGTATGCCGGCGTCAAAACATTTTCTGATATTATCTGCAACAACATGGGGCATGCTGAAGTCTATGGCAGCATCGGCATTTTTAAGCATTTTTCCTGATTTTTCCCAGTCCTGCAGGGTGTCAATAATAAGATATATCTCATGCCCTCTTTTGACAGCGGCTTTTTCCACCTCTTTGCCTGTTTTTCCATATCCCAGTAAAGCTATTTTCATTTTTTACAGTTTTAAAGTGAGTTTAATTCCTGCTGAAGCACTGTTTATATAATAGTTATTGTTGATGACAGGTTCTATTTTTAAACTTAAGTTATTGCTGACGTCAAAATCATACAAGTTAGCATCCACGGCAGCATCTACAACATTCAGTATATATAAAAAACCGGCCAGTATATATGTCAGGTCAAGATTTCTTTTATATGAATTTTTCAGTTCTTTTAAATCATCCGTGGAATATATCAGATAAATATCAGATAATGTATCCCCTTTAGCTCTTGCTTCATATTCATCCCTGTATTTTATGTATTCTTTATGATTCATATTCCCGAAATAACACAATACCCCGATTCCTCCGTATATGATAGGCAATTTCCAGTATTTCCTGTTATAGACCTGTCCAAGCCCTGGCAAGGCCATTGACATAAAAGTTGCAACTTTGGGAGAATGGAGCGAATCCTCTACAAGTACCTCTTTCCAGTCGTATAATTGCTGGTAAATATTTGATAAATCCGGTGATACAACATATATATATTCTTTTATTTTCTGATGGTTAAATAACTCATTATTTAATGAATCTGTAGTTTGGGCAGGGGAATGCAGGAATTGCAGCATTATGCTTATAGTGACAGAATATTTAAAAAAGTATAAAAAAGTTTTATTAGACAACACAAAAATTACTTATTTATTAAGTTGTTTATCCTTTCAACATCTTCGTCTGAATCAAAAAGAATAACGATACTTCCTTTGCCTTTATTGTTTATTCTGAGTTCTACTTTGGAGCTAAGGTAATTGCTCAGATTTTCTATGATATGGTTGTATCTTTCAAGTTTTTCAGCGGGTAAATCCTGAGAAGGTATTGTTTTTTCTTCTCTTCTGAGATTTTTTACCATATCTTCGACATTACGGACAGAGAGATGTTTTTCCAGAATATTTCTGTAAATATTTTTCTGTATGACCGGGTCTTCTATGTTTATTATTGCACGGGCATGTCCCATTGAAATTTTGTTATCGCGCAGGCCCACCTGTATGTCATTTGGTAGTTTTAACAGCCTTAAATAATTTGAAATTGTTGTCCTGTCCTTGCTTACACGTTTACTCAGCGATTCATGCGTAAGGCTGCATTCTTCAACAAGCCTCTGATAGCTGTATGCTATGTCAAGAGGGTTAAGGTCTTCCCTTTGTATGTTCTCTATCAGTGCTAATTCCAGCATCTGCTGGTCGTTGGCAATCCTTATGTAAGCCGGCACTTCTTTCAGCCCGGCCATCTCAGCTGCTTTAAGCCTTCTTCCGCCTGATATCAACTGGTATTTGTCATAGCCTAATTTACGGACGGTGATCGGCTGAATGATACCCTGTTCCCTGATAGAGTTTGACAGTTCGGTTAATGTATCATCATTAAAGGATTCTCTGGGCTGGAAAGGGTTTGTTTCGATCTGTTCTGTTTTGATGCTGGCAATGGCGCCGACAATAAAGTTTCCCGAAGGATCGAATTTAGTGGTAATATCGGTTTCAGGGCTTTCGAGTAAGGCACTCAACCCTCTTCCTAATGCTCTTTTTTTAGTGCTCATTGTTTATTTTTATTTTCTTGTCTGAATTTTTAATTTTTGTCATGTTGTTTTTCTGCAATATCTCACGTGCAAGATTCAGGTAGTTTATTGAGCCTTTGCATTGTGCATCATGCATTATTATAGTTTCACCGTGGCTCGGAGCCTCTCCGAGTTTAGTATTACGTTGTATTATGGTATCGAACACCATCTGCTGGAAATGAGTTTTTACTTCTTCAACCACCTGGTTTGACAGCCTGAGGCGGACATCATACATGGTCAGAAGCAGACCTTCAATTTCGAGGTTGGGATTCAGCCTTGATTGTACGATCTTAATTGTATTCAGGAGTTTTCCAAGCCCTTCCAGGGCAAAATATTCGCACTGGACAGGAATGATAACAGAGTCTGCTGCAGTGAGGGAATTGACAGTTATAAGCCCTAATGAAGGAGAAGAATCTATTAATATAAAGTCATATTTATCTTTTATTTTATTAATGACTTTCTGCATCATCTTTTCTCGGTTAGGCAGGTTTATGAGTTCTATCTCTGCACCCACAAGGTCGATATGGGCAGGCAGCAGGTCCAGGTTGGGAGTGGAGGTTTCAAGGATGACATTCTTGGGTTCGATGTCGTCAATTATGCATTCGTAAATGCTTGTTTTAATATTTTTAGGTTCAAAGCCTATTCCGGAAGTGGAATTTGCCTGAGGGTCAGTGTCAATCAATAAGGTTTTATATTCCAGTACAGCAAGGCTTGCTGCAAGGTTAATAGCTGTCGTGGTTTTTCCGACGCCTCCTTTTTGATTAGTTATAGCTATTATTTTTCCCATATCAGATCAGGTTAAATATTAATAGTTTCTCCGATGCCTGGAAGTATCAACTCTTTACCTGCTCCGGAGAATTTTTTTACAGCTTGGTTTTTATCAATGGTTATATACGGAAAGGTGTTGTAATGCATGCCGATGATCTTATTACATTTAATAAAATCAGAAGCGATCACCGCATCATCGATACCCATGGTGAAGTTGCCGCCGATAGGCAGAAAGGCAAGATTTATTTTTTTATAATCACCTATTAATTTCATATCATAAAATAATCCTGTATCTCCTGCGAAGAAAAAACTTCCTTTGTCAGATTCTATTATGAAACTCCCGGGACTGCCTCCGCATGTGCCGTCAGGCAGAACACTTGAATGTACTGCATTGAAATAAGTGAGATAACCGAAATCGAATTTAGAGCCGCCTCCTATATTCAGATGATGTCCTTTCTTAATGCCTTTATCTAACAGCCAGTTGACTATTTCAAAATTGGATATGACTGTAGCATTGTTGTTTTTTGCAATCTTTTCTGCATCGAGTATATGGTCCTGATGTCCGTGTGAAATCAGTATGTAATCTGCTTTTATGCTGTTGATGTTAATGCCTGAAGTTAAAGGGTTGCCGGAAATAAAAGGGTCAAATAACAGGGTAATGTTATTTACATTAACGGAAAAAGCCGCATGCCCGTAATATTTTATTTCCATGACTTCTGATTTTAAAGAGGGAAATCCCGTGTTTTTAAAGGAACAAATTTACTATTTATATCAGCATGAATATAAAACTGTTGATAACTATTTTTTATTAACAATTAGTTACGATTGAGGAAGTTTGAGTATTTCAACCCTTCAACAGGCTCAGTGTCCCCAAACTTAATATCCAAATCTTATTTCAATAAAAAAAGCCGCCTGGTTTACAAGCAGCTTTTGATTTATATTTATTCTTATTCCTGAAAATTTATTTTTCTTTCTCTTTCTCTTTTTCCTCGTTATTATCATCAAGATCTTCAAAATCCACATCGGAAAACTCGGAGGTTTTTTCGTTCGTTAAGTCTTCTTCCGGTGGCCTTTTCCCTGTCCTGATAAATTCTATTACATCTGTAAGGTTATTTGTAAACTTGTCAAAATCTTCTTTGTAAAGGAAAATCTTGTGTTTTTCATAATAAAACTTACCCTGGTCATGGTCAAAACGTTTTTTACTTTCAGTAATAGTAAGATAATACTCGTTCGACTTTGTAGCCCTTACATCAAAGAAATAAGTTCTCTTTCCCGCTCTGACAGCTTTCGAAAATATTTCTTCTTTCTGCTGATTGTTTTCTAATTCTCCCATTTTTAAATCTTTTTAAATTTGATTAAAAATTTCTATACCTGCAACAAAAACATTATACAAATATAATAAATAAATTTAAAAAGATTTAAAAATGGGAGAATTAGAAAACCAAACACCAACACACCCAACAC
>CAZSJF010000082.1:0-9580 GCA_964606705.1 uncultured Bacteroidales bacterium | reverse complement strand
TGTGTTGGGTGTGTTTGGTTGGTTTGTGAAGGGGAATTCAAAAGGCATATTCAGGATTATAAAATAAAATCGGGGCTAAAAAAAATGAAAAATCACGTTATTGTTTGCGGATACGGACGTAACGGGCAGCAGGCTGTTGCCGAACTCGTCGCCAGCAACTGTCCTATGGTTATCATTGACCATAACCATGCAATCATTGAAAAAAACCAGAACGATTCTTTGATATTTATCGAAGGGGACGCTACTGAAAACGAGGTATTGCTGAAAGCAGGCGTTAAAAATGCCAGGGCATTGATAACAACTTTTCCAGCTGATGCCGACAATCTTTTTGTTGTGCTCACAGCCCGTTCATTAAACCCTGGTCTGACCATTGTAAGCAGGGCAACCAATGACAGTTCCTGCAAAAAACTGAGATCTTCAGGTGTAAACAATGTTGTCATGCCCGAAAAAGTCGGCGGCTCACACATGGTATCACTGGTTTTAAAACCCGACATCATTGAATTTATTGAACGCCTCTCCGTTCAGGGCGATTCGCCTACCAACCTTGAAGAAATAATCTGCAGCAACCTGCCTGAAACCTATAAAAACAAAACTATAAGCGAACTGGAAATAAGGGCAAAATCAGGGGCTAACATTGTAGGGTTCAAAACCCCTCAGGGTGAATTTATCGTCAACCCTAACCCTGACACTAAAATTATTTCTGATGCCAAAATATTTGTTCTGGGAACACCGCACCAGATATCGAGGATGAAAGAAATTCTGGAAAATTAATCAAACAAAAATAGATTTTCCGAACAGGCACAAATAATTACTACGGCTTTACTTCTCCTACAAAAGTTTTCTTATATTGGTCATAAGTCTGTTTCTTGTATTCATCTTCACCAATAAATTTCATTATCGGCTCAAGATCCTGAGGAGGCAGAAAACCTGCCACTGGGGTAATAATATTCACCGATTCATCAAGAAATATCATTGAGGGGTATGACATCTGCCCTTTTAATAACGATACTGCAAGTTGATGATTTGACCTCATAGCCATAGGGTTGGGATTAACAAATACCTGTCCGTTGAATCTTATAGTGTCTTTGCCTTCCGCATTCAACTTCACACAGTAAAAATGCTCATTAAGGTATTTGCCGATAACAGGATTTGAAAATGTAACAGCATCAAGTTTCTTGCACCATCCGCACCAGTCAGTGTAAACATCTATGAAAATTTTCTTAGGTTGTTTTTTGTTTAATTCCACCGCCTGTTCAAAAGTATACCATACTGCTTTGTCAGAAACTGCTTCTTTTGGTTTTGTCTCTGTAACGGTCGTATTGACTGTGGTTTCTTTCTGGCTTGCAGTTTGATCCTGAACAGGTTTTTCTTCCGTCTTGCCTGTAACCTTTTCTTCTTCTTTATTCTGAGGCTGCAGGGTTTTTATACTTATCTCTTCTGCTACTTTTTTGCTGATAAGGGCTTTCACAACATCAACAGAGATCATATAATTTGTCTTCTGCTGAGGGTTTACCTGTCCTGCAAAAACACCTATAACCTCCCCGTTTGCATTTACCACAGGGCCTCCGTTATTATCCTTTGAAAGAGATACATTAATCTGCTGCAGGTTTTTTTTATTGACAACTTCGCTGCTTAACATTACTGCATCTGAAATAGAAGCATCCATATCAAGAGGACAGCCAAGGACATAAACCTTATCATCTTTTTTTGCATTGCTTCCAGCCATGGCCATTGGTTTTCCGTAAGGATATGAAGTTTTTAAAATGATCAGATCATTTAAGGAATCTATAGCAACATAGCCAAGCACACTAAAAGGCAATTTTTCGGTATGCAGATAAATTTTAACATTGTATGCATTCCTGATAATACTGTAATTCGTAACAAACAAATCCTTGTCAATAAAGAAACCTGTTCCCCCCTGTAATTGTTTCTCCTTGCTTCCCGGCTTCCTTTCAGGCCCCACAGAAACAACAGATTTAATACATTTATTGTATATCTCATTGCTTACATCCTGAGAATACAAGCTAAATCCGGTAATCAAAAGGATAAAAAGTGCTTTTATAAATTTCATTCTGTTATATTATTAATTTTATACAATTTATACAATATTAATTCTTTTACAAACATATTTAAAAATAACATATTAAAAAAATCCTCAACCTTATTTTTTAAATCCAATAATTCTCATGCAAAAAACAGGCCAGACTTTTTATAAAGTTTAGAGTTACGAGTTTGGAGTTCGGAGTTATTCAGATTTCTTTTTCCACAAAATACATGTCAATCACCCCTTTATTCTTAGCTTCTATCTTTCCCCTGTGTGTGCATGCAAATTTGTCTTTCACAAATTCATAAGTTGTTCCTGATATATTCACTTTTCCGACCTCTCCGCTGCTTTCCATGCGTGAAGCTATATTTACCGTATCTCCCCAAATATCGTAGGCGAATTTCTTTATCCCTACCACTCCTGCAACTACAGGGCCTGTATGTATGCCTATGCGTATCTCAAAAAATACTTCGCCTTTTGACTGCCTGTCTTTTTTATAGGTTTCCATGAAATGCTGTATTTCAAGTCCTGCACTTACAATATCTACAGGGTTGGTTTCATTAGCTGAGGGCAGGCCGCCAGCACACATATATGCATCACCTATGGTCTTTATCTTTTCTATCCTGTATTTCATTACGATTCTGTCAAACTCCTTAAAGCAGTAGTCTATCTCACTAACAAGCCGTGCGGGTGTAAGTTTTTCAGCAAGCATTGTAAAGCCTTTAAAATCTGTAAACATCACTGTAACCATATCATAGTCTTTTGCTGATGCTTTGCCAAGCGACTTAAGTTCTTCTGCTGTCTCGGCAGGCAGGATGTTTAAAAGCAGCATATCCGAACGCTGTTTTTCCGCTGATATTATCGTATTGTCGCGTTTCTTTGTCCTGTAGCTCCTGTACACCACAAAAGCAATTACAAACAATAAACAGGACCCAATAATAAGCCATGTATTCTGAATGATTTTCCTTTTTAGTTTTTCACTTTTTGCTTCATTATCTTTTTTAAGTAACTTGTTTTCTTTATCTTTTAATTTCGTCTCATATTTAACATTTAATTCATCAAACTGTTTTATTACTTCTTCACCGGATATGCTGTCTTTATATTGCGAATATAAAACATAATACTCATAGGCTTTCTGATAATTATTTAATTTACTATACAACTCTGATAGACTTTTATAATTTGTTTTAATATATTCTTTTATCCCCAATTCTTTTGACAATTGAATACTTTTGATAACAGATTTCAAAGCCTTATCATAATTACCCTGTGTAACATTGACACTCCCTACATTCATATATATAAGAGCCATAAATACCTTATCGTTTAATCCTTCCAATAGTTTAAGGGTTTTATCATAATAATATAAAGCATTATCATAATCAGCAAATTCATTATATATTAATGAAATATTATAGTATACTGTAGCTAAATGATCTTTTTTATTGAGGGTTTTCAATACTTCAGCAGACTTAAAATAAAACGGCAATGCTTCTTTATATTTTTCTTTATCACAATAGTTTTTTGCAATATTTCCATAAGCAGTGCCTATGCCTAAAGTATTATTTATTCTTTTATTTTCCTTTAAGCACTCTTGATAATAGCTTAACGCTTTATCGTAATCTCCGAGTTTATTATATAAATTACCAAGACAATTATAAACTTCTGAAATTCCATATAAGTCTTTCAGATTAATTAAAATATCTTTTGCTTTTAAAAAATAAGATAATGATTTTATATAATCTCCCTGAAACGCATATAAATATCCAAATAGATTATATGAATTTACTATGCCACGCTGATATTTTAATTGCTTAGCTAAATTATAGGCACTATTAGCATAATATAATGACTTTTTAGTATCGCTATCTTTAAAATATTTACTTAATCCATTTAAAATCTTCACCTTATTTGTATCCTCTTTCGCAGTTTTAAGTAGCCTTTGCAGGCTGTCAATTTTATTCTGTTGCGGAAAAGCATACAAGGCAAGCAGGGTTGCGGCTATTGTCAGTATTATTTTAATTTTTCTCATAGGACACCAAGTTTAAAGTTGCGAGTTTGGAGTTCGGAGTTAGGAGTTTTGTCAAATGTAAAAATAGTATATTTGTGTTAATTATAATAACAAAAATGAAAATCAACTTCATACTTTTTCTGTCATCTTTATTTTTGTATCGTCCTGAAATGAGATTAAAAATTAACCTGTTTTTTTAAAAATACAGATAAACTTGCCGCAAATATTTTTTTCAATGAACAGGGATGGAATTGTGCGAAGGCATTCCGCAAATTAAATGCGGAATCCAGAAAAGAGATTGTTTTATTTCAAATATACTGTGTACTTATTAATGCTGTGTTTATATTCTATCTACTCGGATAAAGAATCTGGATTCCTGCTTACGTAGGAATGGAAAAAGGAAAAAGAAATATATCGTCCTGAAAAAAGTTTAACAGTGCAAAGGGTTATTTTGAATATTTATTATAACTTTGGATTATAATAATTTATAAAAACATAACGATTATGAATTTATTACAAGGTAAAACAGCATTAATAACAGGAGCAATAAGAGGAATAGGAAAAACCATTGCAATTAAATTTGCTCAGGAAGGTGCCAACATCGCATTTTCAGATATTATTTATGATGAAAGGGTTCAGTCCCTTGAAAAAGAACTGCAGTCTTTTGGAGTTAAAGCAAAAGGCTACAAGTCGGATGCAAGTTCTTTTTCCGATACCGATAAACTGATAAACGACATCCTGAATGATTTCGCAACTATAGACATACTGGTCAACAATGCAGGCATTACCAAAGACAACCTGCTGATGAGAATGTCAGAAGAAGACTGGGATATTGTCATCAAGGTTAATCTCAAGTCTGTATTCAACTATACTAAAGCCGTACAGAAAGTTATGCTGAAACAACGCTCCGGCTCAATCATCAACATGAGCTCTGTTGTTGGCATTGAAGGAAATGCAGGACAGTCAAACTATTCAGCTTCAAAGTCAGGAATTATCGGATTTACAAAATCCATTGCACAGGAATTAGGCTCAAGAAATGTACGCTGCAATGCCATAGCTCCGGGTTATATAGAAACTGAGATGACAGCCAAACTGCCGGAAGAAGTCCAAAAGGTATGGGTAAATCAGATACCTTTAAAACGTGCCGGAAAAACCGAAGATGTTGCAAACATAGCTCTATTCCTGGCTTCCGACCTATCAGGCTATGTTACAGGTCAGGTAATAAGTGTTTGCGGCGGTATGCACATGTAAGTTTGGAGTTTGGAGTTCGGAGTTCGGAGTTTAAAATTGCCTCAAACGCTTAACATCAGACAAAATATATTAACATCAAGAAAATAATATTTATATGGCTGAAAAAGATCCTGCATCTCTCATAACTGATGAGAATGGCAATGAATTCAAAATACCGGTGGAAGGCTCTCTTGGATTGCTTGCACTTGGTGCTGTCGGATTAAAGGCATGGCGCAAAGCCAGAAGAGCTGCCATGAAAGATAAAGATAATGTGAAAGAAAATGATGGCAATACGAACGACATAGCGGAAAAAACAGAGGAATAAAAATTCAGATTATGGGAAACCCATTGGCAAAAAAAGTTTTACTCATAGGATGGGATGCTGCAGACTGGAAAGTGATAAATCCTTTGATGGATTCGGGACAGATGCCGACAATGGAACGAATTATCAATAACGGTGTCATGGCAAACATAGCCACTCTTGACCCGCCTCTGTCTCCTATGCTTTGGACTTCCATTGCTACCGGATATAAAGCGGATAAACATGGCATCTTAGGTTTCATCGAACCTGACTCTAAAAGCGGTTCTGTAAGGCCTGTGAATATAACATCCAGAAAAACCAGAGCCTTATGGAATATCCTGCATTATCTCGGAAAAAAGACCAATGTTGTGGGCTGGTGGCCCAGCCACCCTGCCGAACCCATCAACGGCGTGATGGTGTCCAACTTCTTCCAGAAAGCAGGAGCTGAATACGGGAAACCATGGCCAATGGCAAAAGATACCATATATCCTGAAAGCCTGGCTAAAGAATTATCCGCCATGAGAGTTCACCCCGGTGAGCTGACAGAGGCACATATCCTTCCTTTTGTACCTGACGCTGTCAAAGTTGACCAGGACAAAGACAAAAGGCTTGCAGTCGTGGCAAAAATACTGGCTGAGATATCAAGTGTTCATGCTGTATCAACGTGGATAATGGAAAATACAGAGTGGGATTTTATGGCTGTTTATTATGACGGCATAGACCATTTCAGCCACGGATTCATGAAAATGCATCCTCCCATGCTGAAAGGAATTCCCGAAGATATGTTTAATTTATACCATGATGTTGTAACAGCCGGGTATAAGTTTCATGATATGATGCTTGAACGCCTGATAAAACTGGCAGGAGATGATACAATTGTCATTATTGTCTCAGACCACGGCTTTCACTCTAACCACTTAAGGCCAAGGATACTGCCGAAATTCCCTGCTGCACCCGCACTGGAACACAGCCCGTACGGAATCCTATGCATGCACGGGCCCGGCATCAGAAAAGATGAAAGGATATACGGTGCCACCCTGCTGGATATCACTCCTACCATACTTACTATTTTCGGACAACCTGTCGGAAGAGATATGGATGGAAAGATACTGGTCAATGCTTTCGAAAAACCCGTGGAACCGGAATTTATAGACAGCTGGGAAAATATCGAAGGTGATTTCGGCACACATCCTCCTGAAAAAAAAGAAGACACCTTTGCCTCTGCTGAAGCAATGAAACAACTGGTGGAATTAGGATATGTCGAAGATCCCGGCGAAGATAAAAATAAAGTTGTAAAAAGTGCCTGCATGGAAGCAAAATATAACCTGTCAAGGGTTTATTCCAGCAGCAGAAAATTTGATAAGGCTGTCGAAATACTTGAAGAACTGTTTGAACAGGAAAAAACAGACATCAGGTATAATCTGGACCTTGCAAATTATTATCTTCAGATGAATAACACCGAAAAAGCAAAAAATATTATTGAGAACCTGAGAACTATTGATAATAAAGCCCTGCCAAACATTGACCTGCTTGAAGGCATCCTGCTCACCCATGAGAAAAAACACAGAAAAGCTTTGCATTTTCTAAAGAAAGCTGAAAAAAGCAATCCGCGTTTACCCGGAATTCATCTTGAACTGGGAAAAATTTATTTGCGTACTACCCGCTATAAAGATGCAGAAAGCGCTTTTCTGAAAGCCCTTGAAATAGACGAAGACAGCGCTCCTGCCTATCATGGCCTGGCTATAAGCCAGCTGCGTTCAGGAAAATATGAAGAGGCAGCTGACAATGCACTTAATGCAATAGGTTTAATATACCATTTCCCTCTTGCCCACTACCATTTTGGCGAAGCCTTATATATGCTGGGAATGTTTAAAGAAGCTTCGGAAGCATTTGAAGTGTGCCTTACTATGGCCCCAAATATAACCAAGGCAAGGGGATGGCTGGTTAAAATATATGACAAAAAATTAAATAATAAGGAAAAAACGGAATCTCACAACAAAATATTAAAAGAATATATGAAAGGAAAAGTAACTATTGTTTCAGGGCTGCCGCGCTCAGGAACATCAATGGTCATGCAGATGCTGCATGCAGGAGGAATGGACATCCTGACAGATGAAAAAAGAAAAGCCGATGATAATAATCCCAAAGGGTATTATGAATTTGAAGCTGTTAAATCTCTTGCAAGAGATAATAAATGGCTTGATCAGGCTGAAGGGAAAGCTGTAAAAATAATAGTTCAGCTGTTGCAGTTCCTTCCCGGTGATTTTGAATATAAGATCATATTTATTCACCGTGACATAAACGAAGTTATCACGTCGCAACAAAAGATGCTGGGCAAAAAACAGGATGTATTCCCTATTGGCATTGCAACAGCCTTTAATAAAGAACTTGAAAAAGTAAAAGTGTGGGCAAAAAAAGAACCTAATGTGGAAATGCTTGAAATTAATTATACCGATGTCATCAATAATCCCGGACAGGAAATCAGTAAAATCAATGAATTTCTTTCCATGGGGCTGGATGAAGAAAAGATGGCCGGTGTTATTGACCCGAACTTATACAGGAACAGGTTGAAATAAATTTTGCCAAAATGCTTTTATTTTCCAAAACCAAAGAATATATTTGTACATTACAAACCAATTTTAAATCTTATGAAAAAAATAAACAGCAAAAAAAATCTCGAAAATAAAATAAAAGAATATTCTGCATTAGCTGCCGGAATATTTGTAACAGGCAATATTGCCCAGGGACAGATTGCATATACAGATATAGTTGATTTTACATGTGCCACCAATCAATCTTACCAGTTAGATTTGAACGCAGATGCCACTCCGGATTTTAGATTATTTCAATATAATACTGCTAAAGCAACGAATGATGTAGCTGTAGATTGTTATGGCAATAACAGTGCATTAGCGAATGTTGATGATAAACCATTGGCTTTATCAAACAATTACCTGATAAAAAGCAATCCCAGCGGAGGTAATAACTGGCAAAGTGGTGATGATCTTATGTTATTTCATAAAAGTGGTGCAGGTACATCATCCCAGTCTGGTTTATGGAAAAATCAAGATAATAAATATCTCGGCTTAAAGTTGGTTGTATGCGGGAAACCATATTACGGCTGGGCAAGGCTGAAAGTACCACTATCTCCTACTTCTGTTTTAATATATGATTATGCTTATCAGTCTTACCCTGATGTACCGATAAAAGCCGGAGCCACCAGCAGTGCCGGTGCTGTTATTGCAGCTACAAATATAGTTGCTTCAGATATCAGCAACAATCATAACGGAACAGACCTGCAGGTTACTTTCGATAAGGCTTCCAGTGAAACAGGCATTTCGGAATACAGGGTATTTATTGTTAAATCCGCCGATGCAGGTTCATTCAGCATAGCATCCAGTAAATGCGACACAAATTACATATCTATTGTTCCTACAGGCAACAACATAGACACTTCTTTCAATGCCAGCACAAAAGATGCTGACGGTGATTTAATTGCTGAAGGAGTTGCTTATAAACTATTTGTATTAAGCCTCCCTGACGGCAGTTCCAAAACAGACCCTGCTCTCTCGGCAGCATCAAATGAAATAACTCTTACAATCTTTACCGGGATTAAAGAAAACTCTGCTTTATCAGGCATCAATATTTACACCGCTAATAAAAAGCTTTACGTGAAACTCAACAGCACTTCAGAGGAATGTACCCTTAAAATAATCAACATGTCAGGGCAGGAAGTAAGAAATATGAAACTTACAGGCAATAACAACACAGAAATTGCTCTCGAGGACTTAAATACGGGAATTTACAACGTTTATATTTCAAATGGTAAAGAAGTAATCACAAAAAGAATATTTTTACACTAAATATTATTTATGAAAACAAAAAACGGAAACAACAACAATTTTGAAAAAAAGCTGAAAGCATACTCCTCAATGGCAGCCGGAGTACTGGCAATAGCATATCCTGCAATAACAAACCAAACACACCCAACACA
>CAZSJF010000081.1:0-9604 GCA_964606705.1 uncultured Bacteroidales bacterium | reverse complement strand
CAAATCATAAACGGAGATACTCATTATGTGAATTAAAAAAAATATTGAATAAATATGGCTTTGAGGTAGAATATTCTACCTATTTTTTTTCATTTCTTCCTATTCCTATTTTTGTTTGCAGGACTATTCCCAGTATTATGCAAATAAGAAAAATAAATTCAGTTAAAAGCTTTAAAAAAGATCATATTTTAAAAAATAATATTAGTAGTTATATTACTGGCAAAATATTTGATATTGAATTATCTTTGATTCAGGCAAAAAAAAGAATTATTTTTGGAAGTAGCTGTTTAGTAATTGCAAAAAAGACATAATTATATTCGAATTGACTTGAACTTATTGCAATGTATAGCTTGGCAGAAAAAAATAACACTTTGTTTGATTCGTTCTGATTAATCTTAATTATTTTTTCTTATTTTTGTCATATGATTATATTGTAACGAAAATCCATCATGATTAATAACCAGATCATTCCTTTTAACAAACCTTATATTATTGGGAAAGAAATTCAATATATTGAACAAGCTGTTAAATCTGGTAAAATATCCGGAAATGGCATATTTTCGCAAAAATGTCATACATTTTTTCAGGAAAGGTATGGATTTAAAAAATGTCTTTTGACGACATCATGTACTGATGCATTGGAAATGGCAGCTATTTTGATTGATATCCATCCTGGCGATGAAGTGATAATACCGTCATACACTTTTGTTTCAACAGCAAATGCTTTTGTAATGAGAGGTGCTAAAATTGTTTTTGCTGACAGCAGAAGTGACCATCCTGGAATAGATGAAAATAAAATAGAAGATCTTATCACATCCAGGACAAAAGCAATTGTTCCTGTTCATTATGCTGGTGTAGCATGTGATATGGATAAAATAATGGCAATTGCAAAAAAGTATAATTTGTTTGTGGTCGAAGATGCAGCACAATCAATAGACTCATATTATGAAGGAAAACCTTTAGGCTGTATTGGTCATTTTGGTTGTTTTTCATTTCATGAAACAAAAAATGTGCAATGCGGTGAAGGAGGAATGCTTTGCATTAATGATGAAAAATTCATTAAGAGAGCAGAAATTGTATGGGAAAAAGGTACAAACAGAGCTGCTTTCTGGCGTGGAGAAATAAATAAATACGGATGGGTTGATATAGGCTCATCTTTTTTACCATCAGATATAAATGCAGCTTTTTTATATGCCCAACTTGAAAAAATTGATATTATCCAGCAGAAAAGAAAAGATATTTGGAATGATTATTTTAAAAACTTGTTTGATATTGCTACTGAAAAGGGTTTTAAATTACCTTATATCCCGGAATATTCTACTAATAATGCACATATGTTTTATATTGTGTACAAATCCCCTGAGGAAAGAAATAAGGTAATAAATAAATTAAGTGAAAATGGTATTAATTCTGTTTTTCATTACCTGTCTTTGCATTCAAGCCCTTATTACAAACAATATCATGATGGACGTTTATTAGAATATTCCGATAAATATAGTAATTGCTTATTAAGATTACCTTTTCATTATGGAGTAACTATAAATAACATAAATTTTATTAAAAAAATATTAAATGATGTTTAGTAAATTAAAAATAATTTTTAAGCCATCAAACTGGATACTATTTATTTTTATTGCTTTATGTATAAAACTTATATTTTTATTCTCCACTATTAAGATTTGTTTTTCTGATACACCAAATAATTTATACTTGTTACATGGAGATCAAACTCAATTTGTGGCTTATTGTGAAAACTTTTATAATACCGGCGTTTATTATGAGAAAAAGGATAACCGAATGGACTATACAGGAAGAGTGCCAGGAATGTGTGTATTGTATTATCCTTTGAGACTTTTTTTTAATCAACATATTACTATTACTTTATTCGTTTTTATTCAAACATTAATATCGGCTATAGCTACATATTTGTTCGCTTTAATTGCAAAAAAGATATATAAATCTGATATTTCGTTTTATTTCATTTTTATTTTGTTTTCATTAAGCACTTTTTGTGCACGTTATAATAATTTTCTGTTTACAGAAAGTTTAGCTGTTTCAACATTGATTTTCTCATCATATTTCTTTATTTCATTTACTGATGATAATAAATTAATTAATATTTTCTTAAGCAGTATTTTTTTAACGTGGTGCGTTTTTTTGAGAGCATTTATCGCTCCTTTCATTTTGCTTATATCATTATTCCTTTTTATCAGATTTCTAAAGAATGTAAAATTAGAATACAAACCTTTTCTAGTATTTATTATACCTGTTATTCTTATATTTGGATCATGGACAATACGAAATTATCAGGTGGCAGAAAGGTTTGTTCCTTTAGATACAAGTTTGGATGGGTTGAAAGCAGATATAGTAACAGAATCAAGATTTAGATTTATACAAACTTTTGGCTTTGGATGGGATTGGTGGGACCCTAATTCTGAAAATACATGGTTTTCATCTGACAGTTATTTAAGTAAAGACAAAGTTATTAGGCCTGATGATTCTATTTTTCCCAAATATGTCTTTTCGGATAGGCTTACAATAGACACTCTGAAATTAGCAAGAACTTACTACTGGCTCAGTTTAGACACATCTATTTATAAGGCAACCCGTGATTATTATTCATTACAATCATCTGTAATTCTTGAAAATTTCATCAAAAGTTTTAAAGATAGGGATCCATTCAGGTATTATATCGGATGCAGATTAAAAATTATGTTTAAATTTTTGAATCAATCTATGACTACAGTACTAAGATCTATTAAATATCCGTTTAATGTCCTTATTGTTTATGCAGATTCAATAATTAATCATTTTGTAATTGGTTTCGGGCTGATTTCTATTATAATAATATTGTTATCAGGGTATTTTAAGGATATTAAATATTTATGGATATCATCCATTCCTGTTTTTATAATTACATTTTTTACAATTATAATGAGAGACGATGATCGTAAAGAACTTACTTTAGCATATCCATTCTTATTAATATGTACTTTTAAAGGTATTGATATAATAAAAAAAATAAGATATAATTATGTTCTATTTTTTTTACTTGGGATTATTCTTATAATTTTGGGTTTATTGTCAATAAAATCAAATATAGTTTGGTAAAATTGTATATATGATTACAAATTTCTCCTAAAATTATAAAGGTATCCACCTGCAAGAATACAAAAAAGAGGATTAAACATAAAATGATATCTTCCCTGTATCTCTAAGAATATATGTGACATAGTAACAATAATTGCATATATAATAAAAAAGTTGACTATTGTGGATTTCAACCAAAAATAATCTCTATATCTCAAAGCCATAAAGATTGTCATTAATACTAAAATCAAAATTATCTTATAATACAAAAATGCACCCACTCTAACAAATTGTGCCATTACGGACAGTTCAAATTTTTCTGAAAAATTGTAGGTAGAAGCTCTTCCCCAAAAAACAAATGGCTTGATAGTATTGGTTATCAAATACTTTTTCACATTACTATTAATTCTTTCAAACGCCATATCCAGAGCTACTCTATCCTCAAAAACAATCCTATTAATATGTGAGGGGTATCCACGTTTTCCTGCTTCTTTGAGCAACAGAAGGACATCTTCATTATTATATTCTGCTATTGTCTTGGTGTTAGTGGAGAGATAGAAACTCCACCAAACCTGCTGATATGGCGATATAGATATAATTTTAAGAACCCTATAGTTATAAGAAATTATGGGCAATATGCTTAAAATAAAAGTTGTACATATTATTATTATTTTATAATTGACTTTTAAGATTTTTAATCGTCTTTTAAAAAAAATAAGTGCAACAATAACAGAAAACAAACAGATAAAAGCTGTAGACCTGAAATACTGGGCAATTCCCAGTATTATGCCGACAATGATAATATTTATGAAATTAGTTTTACGGCAGAATATTATATAACTTGCAAGAAGTATCAAAAAAAAAAACCACGTATCCGTTATCAGGTTGTTTACATATATTATGTCTTCCGGAAAAAAAGTCATTAATAACGAAGCAAATATTGCACATTGTTTGTTAAAAATATTCTCTGTGATTTTATAAATAAAATATATCTGGGCAGTAGAGATCACAGAAATAGGGATAAGGCCTACATAAATATGTGCACCAAATAACCTGTAAAAAAAAGCCGTCACTAAACAGATTCCTGTCGGCCTGTGAGCTGAAAAGAAATATTTTCCATTACAAATATCATAAGTCATCATTTCATACTGAAATCCGTCGCTATATTGGGTGTTGTCTGCAAACAGGATGTATAAAATACGTATTAAGAATGCCAATATAATTATATGCCATATTTTAAAACGATTGAGATATAAGCCGCAATTGTAGATTATAAAGTCTCTTTTGCAAACAAAAATTAAAGTTATAATAAACAAAAAAGACAATAATATAAAATACATTTTATAAGGGATATAAAAACATGCCCCTGTTAAAAAAAGAAAAAACAGCAGAACACTTATGTTTATCAAAAAATTCTTATTGCCAAAATAATCAGTAAGCCATTTTATCATATTTATATAAATTTAAAACAAATACAGTCCCGTTAATCCCACTATCAAAGCTATTGCCACATTTACCAGCTTGGCAGCAATAAAACTTTTCCTTGATTCTGCCAGCAGAGGCAATGCCCCGTGTCCGTCCTGCACAATCGAATTTGCCAGCAGGATGCTGAACGGAATAGTTCCGTTTGCAAACAAAGTAATAAAAACAATATGAGGGCCGGATTCCGGAATAATCCCGATTAATACGGCAATGAACAGAACGATCAGCTGATTTGCCTCTATCCATTGACCTATATGTAAATAACCGATAAAAAAATGTATGAATAACAAAGCACCGGATGTCCACAGAAATATTTTCAGCATATGTTTTTTTATTATATGCTCCCACAAATGCTTGTTAAGAAAATGCTCCGGCACCGTGGTTACTATAAACAATCCGGTTAGTGTGATAATTAAAAAAGTTATTTTTTTCCAGTCCCATGCACTGTATTCGGTCTTGCCGAATATCAAAAAAATAATAAAAAACAGAGTTATTGTTATCAACAAAGCCCTCTGGAAAGATGTATTTTTCAACTGTGAGATAATCACTTTAGGATTGTAGCAAAAACAATCCTCTTCTTCATGCATCTCAAAATGATTTTCACGCAATTTTATCAGGGTTTTGTTTTTGAAGAATATATTGACAACAAATCCTGAAATTACAGCTACTATAAAGATTATAATAAACAGTTTAATTGCATAACCAGGAATAACTGACAGCATAACAAACGCTTCATCACCCGAAGAAGCTATCATGGCAGTTATCAAAGCCGCAAAACTTATAAATTCGTGAGTATATAAAGATACAGCCGTGAAAGTCCCGAGACAACCCGGTATTACTCCAAGAATGGCAGCAATGATTATCTGAGCCCATCCTGATTTTTTAAGATGCCTGCTCCAGTTTCCTTTTGTCTGAACAGTAATGTACTCTATTATCATCATCATAACCAGAACAAAACTGGTTATCATCAAAGCATCTTTTATAGCATCAAAAAACATGTTTTTACAAATAATCTATATTAAGTATATTTTAAAGACAATTGTATTTTTTTTCCATTAGGGATTCTGTATCTATCAAAGCCTTTATGAAGATCGCCTCCTATTCTCTCAAGTTTAACATTTTCCTTTTCATTCAAAACAATCTCCGCTGCTCCGTTTTCAGGAACCTGAACTGTAAGCAATCTTTGTCCTTTGGATTTTTTAGTATCGAATTTTATCTGACCTATAATGGTATTTGCTGTAATAGCAATATCACTGAGAGCATCAAACTGCGGGAATATTTCATATCTTTTAAATCCAGGCTCCAGTGGTTTAATCCCCAAAATACACATATACAATGAATACAAAGGAACCACGGGGCAATGACAATATTGCTCCACACCATCCGGCTTTGCATGCCATTTTTCCTGAAGGGTATTATTCAATTTTACAGATTCCATATTAATCCATTTGCTACGGAATTCATTTAAAATAACATCATTCCGCAATCCTTTGGAAAGTGCCCATGTACGCCAACCAGCATTTGCAGGATAAGACAAACCGAGTTCCTGAGGAGGATCAGCAAGAATTTTAATTGTCTTTTCCGTTTGCCCTGAGGGACAAAAATCATAAAGAACGGCAAGAGAAAGCGACCTGTCACACATGCTGATAGTTTTTTCTTCATTCAGCCATGGCAGGTTATTTATAAATGTTCCGTAGCTGTCACTCCAGAAATGTTTAACTGAAGAGTCAAGCAGTTCTTTGCCAAATCCATAAATAACAGATTCATTATAGCTGTCGCCAAAAGCTTTGCAAAGCGGGGACATGGCATACATCATTGCAGCTGCTGCATACAGGTTAAAAGCACATTGTTTATGGTGTTGCTCCTTATAAGAGTCAAAGTCAATCCACACAATCGGTGTACCGATATTTCCAACAGGAAGTAATCCGTTACCCTGCCTCATGTTCATGAGATATTTTGCAAATCTCAATAATCTGGGAAAAACTTCGGCGATACCTTCCGTATCTCCGGTGTACATATAATAATGCCAGTTGTCGAAGTTAAAACCTATACTGTGATCAATTATCGGTCCCCATGCTGTAAGGCCTAACTGCCGTTGTCCGAAACGTGCCAGCCTGTCGCAACCCGGCCAGCTGTCAAGAAAGTACCCCTCTATCGTAATACCCTGGCTGAATGTATTCAGAAAACGCTTTATCTGTTTCGTTTCACCATAGGTATAATACAACGCATGTATCTGGTGCCCGCAGTCGCCGCTGTATTGCTGACGTTCACGGCCGCCGCCGTCAGTTAAAGTTTCCCCTGCAGAATTTGTCAATGTATTCATGCTTGCATTAGCCAGCATCAGTACAGTAGTGTCAGAAGTTACGATACCAGGCTTATTCTGCCACGGATAAACACGACGGCGCAGATAAATATTGTTTACATTTACTTTTCCTGACACTCCATGAATATGCAGTTGAAGCCAGCGTAAGCTCTCATGGTCAAATGTTTCAAAATGATTCACTCCTGCCCTGCATGTAAAGCGAGTCCATGAATTGAAGTGAGTATTAAGCAATACAGGCCCTCCTGTCTGGTGTGCCTCATGGACAAGAAGCTCAACAACGGTCCCTTCAGGTGCATCAATAGTAAAGCCTGGCCAACCCCTCATCTGTTCGGCAAATTCAAATGTGAGCACTGTGCCATATTTAGCATCCGCATTAAAAGTCCATGTACCATTAGTGCCATTAACTCCAGCAGAACCTTTTGAAATAAATGGATCAGGAATAACATTATCAAAATAATCATATGGATTATATTTCCATTCTATTGTGTATGTTTCTGACAATTGTTTCACAGGCACTATTTCTTCGTTCATCAGAGGTATGCTGCGCTGCCTTATCACTGCATCAGGATTTGAACCGATGCTGCTCATATATTCTTTGTAAGCAGTTGCAATGCTGGATTTATCAGGATTTCCTTTTATCTCCATTGAATTTATCCATTGCTCATCCATGACAAATCCCGGCTTTTCCCATCCATAAGGGTATTTACGTGCATCAAAATCCTCCTGAAGCGCCCGCAGGAACCAGCGTTTATAATGCCCAGGCTGCCATGCATGTGCTACGCAAGACATCCAGTTATTATCCGAAGCTATGATCTCCTTTCCGCCGTTTTCCGTCTCAATCTCAAGGTAAAACAGAAATCCGGGTTTTCCTATCGGCCATGTGCCGTCACCCTGTCCGAAGAACAAAACTGTTGCTCCTATAACATTTGTGCCGGCAGTCAGCAAATTTCCGATGTCAACAGGGTCAATCTCCTGCCAGCGCGGGTCACAGGGTGCAGGCCCCCACTGCACACGATTGCCGTTAACATTAAGAAGATAGCGGCTGTCACCAAATATCCACCCCCTGGCATTTTTAGGCTTACTGTTAAGATTAAACTCACGGCGAAATAATATAAATGTGTTTTGCAGGCAGCGTTCACTCGGAAACCAGATCCAGTGTGAAGGGCTCATGTCAGGAAGCTGTGATTCCTTCATACCAAGCTTTTCTGAAGGGATAAGTATTTCGGATTTTTCACCCTGCTCCTTACCTGATAACATCAAATCCGGTTTGCTTCCCAAAGCAACACCGACCATTACTGTATTTTTAATAAAATCCCGGCGTTCCATATATTTTTATATACAATGTAAAACTTATACTGAAAAATATTATCCAAGCAAAGTTAAAAAAATAACATTATCTTTGTTTTTTTTGTAAACTGATAATTATGCAAACGCCGGAACTTGTGAACAGGCAAAGGAATTACATACTTTCTATTACTATCATCGGCATATTCTTTTTTATTTTCGGTTTTGTCACATGGCTCAACAGTACACTTATACCGTTTCTGAAAATGGCCTGTGATCTGAACAATGTTCAGGCCTACCTTGTAACATTTGCTTTTTATATCTCATATTTTGTAATGGCTATACCATCATCATTGATTCTAAAAAAAACAGGATTCAAATCAGGTATGGCTCTCGGATTGCTTGTCATGGCCTGCGGAACACTTTTCTTCCTGCCTGCCGCATGGAACCGTACATATATCCTGTTTCTTATAGGTCTATTTATTCAGGGAACAGGGCTGTCAATACTTCAGACGGCATCAAATCCTTATGTAACAATACTGGGGCCTATTGAAAGTGCTGCCAGAAGAATAAGCATAATGGGAATATGCAATAAAGTGGCAGGGGTGATAAGTCCGCTCATACTTGGAGCTATACTGCTGAAAAATACCGGTGTATTAAAAGAGCAGATCGGCAAAACAGCCGATATTGCAGTCAGGGGAATGCTGCTGGACAATCTTGCATCTAAAGTTGTCCTTCCATATATTGTAATGACAATATCATTGGTCATTCTTGCTTTGCTGGTTAGGTTTTCTCCTTTGCCTGAAATTGACACTGACGGTGATGATAAATCTTTAAACGATACAGGCAGTACCAAATCAAATATTTTTCAGTTTCCTTACCTTATACTGGGATTTTTTGCAATATTCTTTTATGTCGGAGCAGAAGTGATTTCTGTTGATACCATTATTCTTTACGGGCAGTCACAGGGAATATCTGATGTTTATGCAAGAGTGTTTCCTTCATATACACTTGCCACTATGGTTATTGGTTATATACTCGGCATTATTATGATTCCGAAAATAATCTCACAGGAAAAAGCACTTGGCGTTTCGGCTATTCTCGGGCTTTTATTCAGCATAACTGCAATTCTTGTTGCACCGTTGCATTATTATCATCTCCTCCATATCAACCTGGGTGTTGCAGAACTTTCTTTACCGTTTGAACTGTCAGTGTTTTTTCTGTCTCTGCTAGGTTTGTCAAATGCCGTGATGTGGCCTGCTATATGGCCTATTGCAATAAACGGATTGGGAAAATTTACAAAAATCGGCTCTGCAATCTTAATAATGGGAATACTAGGAGGCGCATTGATACCTTTAATTTACGGAAGTCTGGCAGATATTGAAAGCATAGGTAAAGTACAAGCTTACTGGATTCTTATGCCTT
>CAZSJF010000080.1:0-9659 GCA_964606705.1 uncultured Bacteroidales bacterium | reverse complement strand
GATTTATGGAAATATAATATTTCAACAAATGAATGGACATGGATGAAAGGAAGTAATATATCTTATCAATCGGGTGTTTATGGTACTATTGGTGTTAGTTCACCCGTAAATTGTCCTGGTGGGCGAGATGAGACAAGTTGTTCATGGATAGTAGATAATGAGCTATGGCTTTTTGGAGGCAGAGGAATAGATGTAAACGGAACTGCTTCTATGTTAAATGATTTATGGAAATATAATATTTCAACAAACGAATGGACTTGGATGAAAGGAAGTAATATTTACGGTCAACCTGATATTTATGGAACAAAAGGAATTGCCGATCCTGCAAATACACCAGGTGCCAGATTTGTGTATTCAAGATGGAAAGATAATAACAACAATTTATGGCTTTTTGGTGGATATAATTATAATAATGCTTCTTGTAATGATTTATGGAAATATGACATTATTACCAATAACTGGACATGGATGGGTGGTTCCAATCAGAATGATGTTGGTAATTACGGAACAAAATGTACTCCTTCTGTTAATAATATTCCACCAGCCAGATTTGAAAGCAGAGCCTGCTGGACAGATGATTGCGGAAATTTTTGGCTATTTGGTGGCGGCCAAAACGCAGATGCTAAAAATGATTTGTGGTATTATAATGTTGCAACAAATGAATGGACCTGGGTTAGTGGAAGTAATATAGATGGCCAACTGGGTAATTATGGGACAAGAACTGTTTCAAGCCCTTCTAATATGCCCGGAAGCCGTATGGGTTCAGTTTCATGGAAAGATGTTAATGGTAATTTTTGGTTTTTTGGTGGAGAGTATCAATGGCCGGATTATTATAACGATTTATGGAGATATGTTATATATCCTAATTGTCCGGGTTTTAAAGTTATTGTTAATAATGATATTAACATTTGTCAAGGAGCAACAGCAACATTAACAGCTAATGGAGTTGCAAATTATCAATGGAATACAGGAAGTACAGATGCTTCAATAACAGTATCCCCGCAAAATACCACAACTTATACAGTAACAGGAATTAATGTTTCATGTTCAGGTACAGACGAAATAGTAGTAACAGTAAAAGAATGTCTTTTATCAGAATTATATACACCCAATACTTTTACACCGAACGGAAATGGTAAGAATGACGTATTTAAACCGGTATTTATAAATATCACGGAATTTGAAATGTATGTTTTCAGCAGGTGGGGCCAGGAGATTTTTCATACAACAGATATAAATGAAGGCTGGGATGGAAAGTATAAGGGAAAACTTTGTCCGCAGGGTGTTTATACATGGCTGGTGTTTTACAAAGGTGTTGATAATACAGAAAAGCAAAAGAAATATGGACATGTAACTTTGTTAAAATAATTTTAGACAAACATAAATGAAAAAAAATATTTATTTGATCATTATACTGCAGATAATCTCATTTCATGTATTTCCCCAGCAGGGTGAATGGACATGGATGAACGGTGATAACACTACAAATTCCGCAGGTGTTTTTGGGATACAAGGCACTCCGGACCCTAACAACATGCCACCTGCATTTTATGAGGCATGCCAATGGACAGATCTGCAGGGTAATTTTTGGTTATATGGAGGTCAGGGATCAGGAATGTATAGTGATTTATGGAAATATGATCCAACGACAAATGAATGGACATGGGTTAATGGCCCTGGTATTCCTAATCAGCTACCTGTTTACGGAACACAAGGTGTCCCATCCATTAATAATAATCCTGGTATAAGATCATGGAGTGTTATTACATGGACAGATGCTATTGGAAATTTATGGCTTTTTGGTGGATTTAGTGGTTCGTCTTATTTTAATGATTTGTGGAAATATGATATTTCAACAAATGAATGGACATGGATGAAAGGAGATAATATTGGTAATCAACCGGGAATTTACGGAACTATGGGGGGTAGCTCTCCGACAAATTGTCCCGGCGCTCGTGCCGAAACAAGTTGTTCCTGGACAGTAAATAATGATTTATGGTTTTTCGGAGGTGTTGGCTCTGCTGCAACAACATTTGGCGGACTAAATGATTTATGGAAGTATGATATTTCAACAAATGAATGGACATGGGTTAAAGGGGACAGCGTAGCTGATCAGGCTGGAATTTATGGAACACAAGGTGTTTCAAATCCTGCAAATAAGCCTGGTGCAAGAATATCATATTCAAAATGGTGTGATAATAATAATAATTTATGGTTGTTTGGAGGAGCAAAAGGTTCCTTTAGTGACCCTTATAATGATTTGTGGAAATATGATATAATAACTAATAACTGGACATGGATTAGCGGGTCTAATGTTCCAAATAATAACAACGGAAATTATGGGACAAAATGTACGCCCTCTGTCAATAACCTTCCTCCTGTAAGATATGAAAACAGGGCTTGTTGGAAAGATGTTTGTGGAAATTTTTGGTTTTTTGGAGGTCAAAAATCAGGAGGAACATATAATGATTTATGGCATTATAATATTTTAACAAATGAATGGACATGGATCAGCGGAAGTGATTTATTGAATCAATCAGGTGTATATGGAACAAAAGGAGTTTCATCTCCGGCTAATATGCCTGGAAGCCGTGCCGGCTCAGTTTCATGGATGGATCTTAATGGAAATCTATGGCTGTTTGGTGGTATTATAGTCAGCTGGGGGAATTTTGGCAATGACCTGTGGAAATATGTTCCGGATCCTGATTGTCCTGCTATTAATGCTGTGCAGTTAACGGTAAGTAATGATACAAGCATTTGTAAAGGAACATCATTAACACTGACGGCAAGCGGAGCATCAGATTATGAATGGAGTCAGGGTGATACAAACGCATCAATAACAATATCACCGCAAAATACCACTACTTATACAGTAACAGGTTCAAATGGTTTATGTTTGTCGGATACAGATGAAATAATTGTAATAGTATATTCATTGCCAACAGTTAATGCAGGAAATGATACTCTTATATGTGTAGGTTCTGCAGCAACCTTAACAGCAAGCGGTGCTTCAAATTATGCATGGAATACAGGAAGCACTGATTCTTCTATAATTGTATTGTCACAAAATACAGCAACTTATACAGTAACAGGTACAAATGGCATATGTTCGGATGCAGATACAGTTATAGTAACAGTAAATCCTGTCCCATCAGTGAATCTGGGCATAGACACATGTATGGTATCAGGTGCTTTAATGAATCTTGGTGTAAGTTCAGGATTTGATAATTATTTATGGCAGGATGGAAGTACTAATAATATTTATACAGTCAGTGATTCCGGTATATATTATATACAAATAACAGACACCTGCGGAATAGCAGCAGATACAATAAACATAGATATCTGCATTTCATCAGAAATATATGTGCCAAATAGTTTTACACCAAACGAAGATGGCAACAATGATGTATTTGTGCCAATAGCTACTAATATCACAGACTTTGAGATGTATATATTCAACAGGTGGGGACAGGAAATTTTTCATACAACAGATATAAATGAAGGTTGGGATGGAAAGTGTAATGGAAAACTTTGTTCGCAAGGTGTTTACTCATGGCTTATGTATTACAGTGGTATTGATAATCCTGAGAAAAAGAAGAAATATGGACATGTAACTTTGCTGAAGTGAAAAATTTGGTTTTAAGGTGTTGTTTCTATAACTTTACATCTTATAATTATTTTTTTAATGTCATATTTAAATAAAAAATTCAATCATAACAGCCTGAGAAAAATTATTTTATTTTTTACCTGCTTATTGTATTTGTTGCCATCACATGCATCAGAGGACATACAGAATAATTCTGTTTTGAAAACAAAGGCACATCAACTGATGGGCCAGCAGAAACCGTTGAGCTTTAAGGAAAACAAAGGACAGATGGCCGATATAAAAGGAAATCCTGCACCTTATGTGTTATACAAAGCCGAAGCACCTGACTTTAATATATGGGTTACAACCGGTGGAATAACATATCAGTTTTTCAGAGTGGAAGAAGATGAGGAAAGAGAAACAGGAAGAGAACGAGGAAAAGAAGAAGTGGGAGAAAAGATAGAATGTGAATGGCACCGTGTTGACATGCTTCTGAAAGGTGCAGATATCAGAAAGGAAAATATTATTGCCGAAAGTGATGTTACACAGGGAAAAGTTAATTATTATCTTGCTCATTGCCCTGATGGAATATTCAATGTAAAGTCTTATAGTCGGATAACAATAAAGAATGTTTATCAGGGAATAGACTGGGTATTATATACATCAGCAGGAAAGAACGGTAACGGGTTTAAGCATGAGTTTGTGCTACACCCGGGAGCAGATCCGAGCAAGATAAAACTTATTTATGAAGGCAGCGGTGAATTAAATATAGACAACAGCCTGATAAAAATTAAAACTGAACTTGGTGAATTAGCTGAAGGAGATCTCCTTTGTTATCAGGGTGAAGAGAATAATGAAATCTTTTCACAATATACTATTAAGGAAACAGGAAAAAATATAGAGAATGGCTTTTCTTATGAGGTTGGAATACAAACAGGAAATTACAACACCAGAGAAACTCTTATTATAGACCCGCAGTTGGTATGGGGCACTTATTTCGGATATAACAATCTGGATGGCTTTAGTGCTGCTGCTCTTGACGGTAACGGAAATTTCTTTATTACAGGCTATGTCTCTTCTCTTGATTTTCCTACAGTAGATCCTGGCGGAGCTTATTATCAGGCAACTAATTCAAGTATCAATGATATGGCAGATGCTTTTATTCTTAAATTTGATAATAACGGACAAATAATCTGGTCTACTTATTACGGAGGGACCAATGATGACAGGGGTAATTCCATAGCAACAGATGCAGGGGGTAATGTATTTATTTCAGGGTGGACAGGCTCAAACACCGATTTTCCTTTATGGGATTATGGTGGAGGGGCTTATTACCAGCCGGTATTTGGAGGAGGATTCTGTGATATAATAATTCTTAAATTTGACAACAACGGACAACGTCTTTGGGCTACTTATTACGGAGGAAGCGACACAGATATGGGGTATTCTTTGGCAACAGATGCAAGCGGTAACATATTTATTACAGGCTATACTCTTTCACAGGATTTTCCTGTACAGGCATACGGAGTTGGTGCTTATTATCAGCCGTCATGTGCATCAGGGCCTGGACAGGGAGCTGATGCTTTTATTCTTAAGTTCACTAATCTTGGAGTATCGCTTTGGGCTACTTATTACGGAGGAAGCGATAATGACAATGCTACTTCTATAATAACGGATACAGGCGATAATATGTTTATTACTGGCAATACAGGTTCATCCAATTTTCCTGTATTAGATTATGGCGGTGCAGCTTATTTTCAGACAACAAATGCAGGAGTAATTGATGCTTTTATTCTTAAGTTCACTAACATAGGTGAGCCGCTTTGGGCTACATACTATGGCGGAAATGGGGTAGAGTTTGGATTTTCCATAGCAAAGGATAAGAATGACAATATATATATAACAGGTTATTCATTTAATTCAACCAATTTTCCTGTGTTGGATTACGGAGGATATTATCAGCCGGCAAATGTGGGTTCGCAGGATATATTTATTCTAAGATTCACTGACCTTGGAATACCGTTATGGGCTACTTATTATGGCGGCAGCGATGATGATAATTTTGAAAATGAAAGGGAATATAAAATAGCAACTGATAAGGATAATAACTTATATATAACAGGAAAAACCAAATCAATAGATTTTCCTGTATTGGATCCGGGAGGCTGTGCTTATTTTCAGGGAGAAAAAGCGGGAATAGCAGGAATAGAAGATGTATTTATTATTAAATTTGACAGCAATGCTGAATTATCATGGGCTACATACAGCGGAACCCCTGACGGCGATTTCGGTGCCGGTATAGTAACAGACACAAACGGTTGTATGATTACAATCGGGGAATGGTTTGGAACAGGCAGCAATGGACTTTTGGACCCGGGAGGTACTACATATTATTCCGGTGTATTTGCAGGAACCCACGATAGTTATATTATGAAATTCTGTCCGCCCGTGGGGCCGGTTGCAGATTTTTATTGCAGTGATTCAGCTATATGCGCAGGCTCATGCATAGATTTCTTTGACCTGACAACCAATCTGCCGATATCATGGAACTGGGCATTTACAGGAGCCACACCTGATACATCGAATGACCAGAATCCAACGAGTATTTGTTATAACACTCCGGGTGTTTTTCCTGTTACCCTGATAGCAGCCAATTGTGATAGTACGGATACTATCACCAAGACAGATTTAATAACAGTTTATGCCCTGCCGGAAATAGAAATAGACGGAAGCACTATTGTGTGTGAAGGAACAGATACAACACTCAAAGTGACAGGAGGGTTAAATTATTTGTGGAACACGGGAGCGACAATAGATTCAATAATTGTAACGCCTGTAGTAATGACAACATATACTGTAACCGGCATAGATAATAACAATTGTGCCAACACAGATGAAATAGTAATAACAATAAATTATCTACCCTCAGTAGATTTGGGAACAGATACATGTATAGAATCAGGGGAAACGATAGTATTGAATGCAGGGACAGGCTATACATATTCATGGTGTAATAACAGTACATCACAAACCTATACAGTTACGGAAGAAGGTAATTACTGGGTAATAGCAACGAATAATTGCGGAACAGATGTAGATTCAGTAAATATAATACCATGTCCGTCATCAGTATTATATATTCCTAACAGTTTTACTCCTAACGGAGATAACAGGAATGATATGTTTATTCCTGTATATACAAATATCACAGAATTTGAAATGTATGTTTTCAACAGGTGGGGTCAGGAGATTTTTCATACAACGGATATAAATGAAGGCTGGAACGGAAAATATAAAGGCGAACTTTGCCCACAGGGAGTTTATACATGGCTTGTTTTTTACAAGGGTATTGATGACACGGAAAAGCAGAAGAAATACGGGTATGTGACTTTGCTGAGGTAAATGAAAATTTATTTGTTTATTGGTTAATGAAAATAAGATTTAATTACGGTTTATTATTTTTTCTTCTTGTTTTTATAGCATTGGTTTCAGATGCCCAGATCACGGTGGATACTTATGCAGGCAGTACTGCCGGCTATGCTGATGGCCCTGCGTTGTCTGCCAAGTTCAGCTTGCCAAAAGGAATAACACGTGATTGTGCAGGTAATATTTATATTGCTGAATGGAATAGTACAGGAAAGATAAGAAAAATCGATGTCAGCGGAAATGTAAGTACAGTAACCCAGTCAGGATTTAATTCCCCTAATGATATTGCTTATGATGCAACTACAAATACACTTGTGTTTGTGGAATTTGGAGGGTCAAACCGTATTATGAGAACAGATATGTCCGGTAACCTGCTGACAATTGCAGGTAATGGTTCCGGATATCTGGACGGACCTGTGGCAACGGCAAAATTCAATATGCCTGCAGGCCTTGCAATTGCTGCAAACGGGGATATTTATGTTGCTGATTTTGGCAATCATGCTATAAGAAAAATATCTGGAGGCATAGTTTCTACTTTTGCAGGCAATGGTACTTCAGGATGTGCGGATGGAAATGGCACCAATGCCCGTTTTAAGAATCCTACAGGTCTGGCATTTGATAATAACGGTAATCTGATTGTTGCAGATTATCTGAATCATATGATTAGAAAGATAGACCCGTCAGGAAATGTGAGCACTGTAGCAGGCACATGCGGCGTTACCGGCTCCGATCCGAATCCCACCACTGTGAGTGCTTCACTGTTTAACGAGCCTCACGGGGTTTTCGTGGATTATATCGGGAATATTTATGTTGCAGAATTCAATAATCACTGGATAAAAAAAATAGACCTGGCAAATGACCTGGTAACAACAGTTGCAGGTACAGGTGCTCCGGGATATGTTAATGGGCCCGGTTCCTCAGCACAATTCAATCAGCCTTTCAGAGTATGCGGCACATTGTCGGGAACACTTTATATACCCGACAGCCAGAATGATGTAATCAGAGTTATATATGACCAGGGGCTTGTTCCGCAGATAAACCTTAATAACCAGTATTGCATAAATGATGCACCTGTATTATTAAATCCCTTTCCTGACGGTGGTGTCTTAAGCGGTCCCGGAATAAACGGCGATACACTTTTTCCTTCACAGGCAGGTCCCGGCCAGGCGATAATTTCATATACCATTACAGATCTGCAGGGATGTACAATGGTAACATATGACACGACAATTGTTGCTTTCTGCGGCTGTGACAGCACTTCTCTTATTTCTGAATATGTATCTGATACGACTTTGTTTTTTTATGTAAATACTTATTCAGGTAATGATACGGATAAAATATATCTGCATAATTTTTTGCCGGATACTAATATTAATGCGGTCAATATAAGTATTTCAAATAATCTTTTTTCTTCAACTGATCCTATAGGAAATTTGAACCCAGGAGACAGCACATTGTTTGATATTATTTTTAGCGCCCCTGATTCCTGTTTGCCTGATACATTTAACGGGTATATTGTTTTATCCTCGCAATGCCCTGTAATAAATGATACATTATGGCTGACAGCTTATTATAATCCACCTTCTGTGATTGCAGATGCGGGGAGCGACCAGACCATCTGTGCCGGGCAGAATGCCAGCCTCACAGCTTTTGGGGGAAATATATATTTATGGAATACAGGCACTTCTGTTTCTGCAATAACTGTTGGACCGACAGTAAATACAATATATATTGTGACAGTTGCAAATAATGGTTGTACGGATACGGATGATGTGGCAGTAACAGTTGATCCTCTACCTTCAGTTTATCTTGGAGCAGATACATGCATATATTCAGGTGATGCGATAATATTGGATGCCGGAACAGGGGTTGATTCTTATCTGTGGCAGAATGGAAATACATCACAGACATGTGTGGTGTCAGATGCCGGTAATTATAGTATTACCGTTACCAATTACTGTGGAAGTGCGTATGATACAATTGCAATATTCGAATGTGTAACATCATGTATATGGTTGCCTAATGCATTTACTCCAAACGGCGACGGAAACAATGATATGTTTTATCCTGTGTGGACAAATATTGCAGAGTTTGAACTGCATATATTTGACAGATGGGGAAATGAGATATATAAAACAACGGATATTAATAAAGGCTGGGATGGAAAGTGCGAAAGCAGAGCATGCCCTGAAGGAGTTTATCCTTGGCTCATTTTTTACAAAGGCTCAGATAGTAATGTGGTGAAAAAGAAATACGGGTATGTGATTATAATAAAATAAAAAAGAGTTGGATATTGAGCTTGAGGACACTGAGCGGAGTCGAAGTGCCGAAATATCCAACTCTTTTTATATATAAGTTATACAATTCTAAAAAGTAAGAGAAACTCCAACAGAAACAGGATACATTTCAGGGCCTTTGTTTTCTTCAAACAGATTTGAAAGTGAATAATATCCGAACAGGTTTATCCAGTCATAACCTATTCTTACTGTTGCACCATACCTGTATCTCAGGATATTCTCAATACCATGTTCTTTCATTCTCACTTTTTTATCATTATCTGATAAATCATCCCCGCTGTATTTTGTATGGGTGTCAAGCAGCATGCCTGCTTGACACCCCACAAAAACCAAACACACCCAACACA
>CAZSJF010000079.1:859-9694 GCA_964606705.1 uncultured Bacteroidales bacterium | reverse complement strand
AATCTGTATTGAAAATGAAAAAATAAAAAACCATTCGGCAGGACATATAACCACTGAAGAATCACGGCTTATTGTGGAAACGTTGAATAAAGAGTTTGGTACGGAAAAAATAAAATTTCATCCCGGCGTGAGCTACCGTCACCTGCTTGTCATCAAAGGTGGCTCTAAAGAGATACAGTGCACCCCTCCGCACGATGTACCCGGAACTCCTTTCAGAGATGTGCTCATAAAGCCGTTAAGCGAAAAAGGCAAAGAAACAGCGGATATGCTTAATGAGATGATACTGAAATCGCATGATATCCTGAAAAACCATCCTGTAAACCTGAAAAGAAAAAGCGAAGGCAAAGATACGGGCAATTCAATATGGATGTGGTCGCCAGGATACAAGCCTAAGATGAAAACTTTCGGAGAACTATATGGGATAAATAAAGGTGCAGTAATTTCTGCCGTTGACCTCATACAGGGGATAGGCGTTTATGCTGGATTTAAAGTTATCCATGTTGCAGGAGCCACAGGGTTGTACAACACCAATTATGAAGGCAAAGCCGAAGCCGCTGTGAATGCTCTGAAAGATTCGGATTTTGTTTATTTACACGTAGAAGCCAGCGATGAAGCAGGACATGAAGGAAATGTAGATTTGAAAGTGAAGACAATAGAATATCTTGACAAAAGAGTTGTGAAATATATCGTTGAAAAAACTAAAAAGATGAAGGAAGATGTTGCTATTGCAGTTCTTCCCGACCATCCTACGCCATGCGGGATAAGGACACACTCAAGCGAACCGGTTCCGTTCATAATTTACCGCCCTGATTATACGCCCGACAGTGTAACCGAGTATAATGAACTTTCTGCTGAAAAAGGATATTATGGCACGCTGAAAGGAAATGAGTTTATTAAGGCGTTTCTGAATATATCTTAAAATTGATAATTAAAAACAAAAACACAATGTTAACAAGACTTTTTATTACTACAGCACTTTTTTTACAAGTGGTATTCTGCATAGGACAGACAGATGTAACAACATCTTCGGATAATAATGAAAAGGGTTTTATTAATGGCCTTTCATTTTATATAATTCCTGAGTTGAATGGAGTATTTCCAACAGATGTGTCGGCTGATATAAGTCAAAAAATTGGATTCTCAGTCGGGGTTAATAAGGCGTTTGTAAATAAAAAAAATATTTCTGTGTTGGGTGTGTTTGGTGTTGTGGGGCAGGTGTAGGTTACGGGTTGAAAAATTATGATTATACTGTTGATGATTTATGGTTGGACTATTTTGATAAATATACTTTAAAAACTGTTGAGTTTTATCAGAAAGCAATTGTAATAATTAATGAAATACAAGTTCCTGTGATAGTTCAGTATAATTTTATAAAAAATCATTTATTTGTATCGGGAGGATTTGAATTAAATTACAGATTTAATAGTGTTTCTGAAGGTGATATCTATTATGAAAAATGGGATATATGTTATAATAGTTATGAGTCTTCTGATTTTGAAGGTCATTTGTTGAATTTTTCTTCATCTGTGGGCTTAGGTTGTAACCTGAATGTTTCGGATAGGTTAGGAATTTCATTTGAGCCTGTATTCAGGTATTATTTTATGAATTATTTTCTATATGATTATGCAAGAGATAGTCACAATTCTGTCCCTTTATACGATATCGGACTGAAAACAACTCTTCATATTAAGTAGTACTGAGGTTATTTTCCCCACGCCTTGATGTATGCCTTATTGAAGCACTTAAACCATGTGCTGTTACCTGTATATTTTGAAATGTTCATTTCAGGAGTCTGGTTTGGATTTGGTGTGTAGTCTTTTTTTGCAAGTGCAATCCCTGTTTTTTTCTGTAACTCTTTTGTCTGTTCGCCCGGGAAGTTTTTACTTTTCAGTATTTTCAGAAGAGACAGTGAATTTGCAGGTTCGCTGCTGCTGTATTTTTCAGCACAGAAGGCGATGAAATTTAAATCTTCCTGTGTGGAAGCAAATTCATAAAGCGTAAAAGGTTTTAAGAACTGTTCTATTTTGTTTTCCCTGTAATATGTTTCGATCTCTGCATATTCGTCAGCTATGCTCTGATAGTTGGTGTCGTTAAGTTCTTTGTAAGTTTCATCTATTTTTTTCTGATAAGTTATCGGAAGATAATATTTCTTAAGATATGCCTGAGCTGATGTATCGCTGATGTCACAGGAATTCCGGTTTTTTGCAGTTTCAATAGCTTTTGCAAAAAATGTCTCAGCCTGTAAGAAGTTTTTTTCGTTAATGCATTTTTTTGCATTGTTGATATCCGCGTCATATTCATATTGTGCATTGTCACATTCCTTTTCGAAAATCTTATTTCTCAGGGATTCTATAGCTCTGGTGACATCCGTATCCTGTGCAAGGTTGTTGTCTTTCTGGAATGACATGGATTCCTGCAGTATCTGCCTTGCAGCGGTCAGGTCATTGCCCCATGCCTTGACATTCCCTTTTTTTATGTTGTCTATAAGAACAGGTTTTGCGGTGCTCTGAATAAGGCTGTCGATAATGGGGTCTTTGTCAAATATATAATTCTTTTCGAGCTCTTTGGCTTCAGTGAAGCTTTTCAGAGCGGATTCGGGAAATCCATACTGAAGGAATTTCTCTCCTTCGGTTATCAGTTTTCTGTATCTGATGTATTGTGTTTTTCCCAGAATTATATTGGCCCTTATTGTGTCGGTGATGTCTTTGGCGTTCTCTTTCTGATACAGTTTTGCTTTGTTAACGTATTCTTCAGCCTTTTTTATGTCGTTGTAATACAATAAATTTTCCGCCTGCGACAGAAGGTTGTTGTATATGCCGTTTTTTGCAATCTTTATGCCTTCACTTATCTTTTTGCTGCAGTTTATTTCTTTTGGCGAAAATTTATCGGATAAAGAATAGAAAAATTCCAGCGTTTTTTCGTAATCGCCGGTATTGTCAAAATGGTAGTTGCCTGATAAGTACGAATCCACTAATACTCCGAGTAAAGAATCAGCTTTGTTATTATCAGGAATATATTTGCTGTTTTCAAGCTGGTAGTTTGACGCAAGGTCTATGTATTCTTTTGCTAAAGTCAGCTCGCGGCCTTCAACGGCTTTGCCGGCAATGCTAAGGTATGAACTGTATATCCCGTATTTTGCGGCAGAGAGGTTTCTGAACAGATCATCATTGCAGAGTATGTATTTTGAAGATTCGCAGAACCTGCTTGTCTGCATAAGAAGGCTGATGGCTTCGTTATACTTTTGCTTGTTTATAAGTGTACTGCTTTTTGATATCAGGCGTTTGTAGACGATGTCGGAAAGCTGTATGAGCATGGTTTTCGTATTGGTGTCAGGCATGGATTTGTTAAGTGCCGTACTGACGATATCTGCTGCTTTGACTATGCTGTCGCTGTTGTAATATATTTTGCCAAGCTGGTAGTATGCCGAAATATAATTGGGATTTATCTCGGTGGATTTTATGAAATGTGTAATTGCATTTATAGTGTCGTATTTGCCAAGAAAGTCGATGCCTTTTTTATAGTATGCGTAGTCAAGGGTAGAGATATATTGGTCAATGATCAGTCTCAGCTTTTTTGCTGTCTGCGAAATATCGTTGAATCTCTTTACGAAATTCACAGGGTCGTTTTCTGCGAGGTTGAGATTCTGTTCAAAATTCTTCTTCCTGAGAGATTCTATGTTTTTCTCGATATCTTTAATTGTCATTTCATAAACCAGTAATTTTTTTACTTTGTCCAGATCTATTTCTATAAGTTTCTGCTGCGACAGTTCAATGAAATTGTCGGCAATGTAGTAGTCCTCTATCAGGGATATTGTGTTGTCAAATTTTCCTTTGTCAGCCTCATCATAATAAAAAACTATGGTTTCAGTATTTAATTTGTAACTGTCACTGTCATTGCTGGTATTCTGGGTATCATCGATGGTGACGGTGCTGGCGGCTGTATTTCCCGTTGATATATCGTTTAATTCAATGGGTTTTACAGGTATGTCGTTCTTATATAAGTTAAGTTTTATACATGCTCTGGACGGGATAAAAAGCCTGGAAATGCTGATATTCCTGTAATTAAGGTTCTGACTGCATTTTTTATCTGAGAATTCCAGTGATATTTCAAGTGTGTTGTTATCTTTTTTTGTAATTTTTAAATTCTGGGTATAGGAAAAATTGAGATATAAGGAATTTGTATTCTGTTCTGTGAGTTCTGCAGTTTTTTCTATTATATAATTATTTGCAGGGTATTTATTGTCAGACTGGTATTTGAATATATAGCTTTTGCCTGCAGATTCATTAAAAATTACATTATTCTGGGAAAATCCTGAAAATATAGTGAACAAAAGTATTAATGTGATATGTCTTTATAAAAATCTTATGTTCAGAAAGAGACATATCACATTATAAAGATATTTTTGCCTGATTAATTCACAAACTTAGTGATTTCTTTGTGTCTTAGAGTCTTGGTGGCAGAATATTTTTTTGCCACAAAGACACAAAGGCACTAAGTTTCACCAAGATATACAAAGATAAAGATACTTTATGAATTAATCAGGTTAAGTAAAAGTAGTAAACATAAAATTGTATTAATACTAAAATGACTGTAAATTATTTTATTTTTGCATAATCAGTGAATATTATATTTATACTGTTATAATAGAATTATGTTTTTTAAATCAAAGTGGGCGCCTTTATTTGCTACTAATTTCTTAAGTGTTTTTAACGACAACTTTCTGAAAGGGCTGATATGTTATGTCAGTGTGGCATGGGTGGCACGCGGCAATGAGTCGACAGTAATTTCAGTTGCCACTTCTTTACTGGTAGTTCCTTATATATTTTTCTCCCCTCTTGCAGGCAGGCTGGCAAAAACAAAATCAAAAAGAAAGGTGCTTGTAATAGCCAAGCAGGCTGAAATTGCCATCATGCTTACGGCTCTTTTAGGATTTATGTTAAGTTCTCTCGTAATAGTTATGTCGGCAATGCTGCTTTTAGGGATACAGAGTTCCCTGTTCTCTCCTTCAAAATACGGTCTGATAAGAGATATAGGAGGTAATGAAGGAATTTCTTACGGGACAGGAGTCACTGACATGACAACTTTTACAGCTCTTTTGTTAGCCACTTCTTCAGCAGGTGTTATCTCAGACATGGGGGACTACAGGATTTACATTATAGGAATATTGTTTATCACTGCTGCAGGGATGGGATGGTACACAAGCGTTAAGATATCCGCCAATGAGCCGCCTCCTGATAAGAGCCCGGAAACAATAAATCCCGTGTTGTTTGTGAAAAACTCATTCCTGTGGGCAAAGTCAATAAAAGGTCTTAACTATGTCATCCTCGCCTCGGCTTTTTTCTGGCTTATAGGAACTATGTTTCAGCTTAACCTTATTGTTTACTGTCCTGAAATATACAATATGACTAATACCCAGACAGGCATTATCATGGCTTTGGTTGCAGTAGGTGTGGGTTTAGGTTGTTGGGTTGCGGGAATAATATCGAAAGGAAGGGTTGAACTCGGACTTATTACTGTGGGAGGCATAGGCTTAAGCACAATAATAACACTGATTGCTTTTGTTCACATGCCGTCATGGCTGTTTATATCACTACTGATTGCCTTTACTTTTTTCTGCGGGTTTTATAAGGTGCCCATTTACTCATGGATACAGAGGCACGTAGAAGGCAGGAAACAGGGAGATATACTGGGATACAACAACACTATAGATTTTCTTTTTGTTTTGATCGGCTCAGGTGTTTTCGGGCTGGTAGCGAAAGTGTTTAACTCCTCTGCCGTGTTTATCGCAGTAACAGTATGCTGTTGGTTTATCACTGCTGTTGCGTTTATTAGAATACCGAAAGCACGCATGATGTTCTTAAGGTTCATATATAACATTATTGCTCATATATTTTTTAGGATACGTGTTAAAGGAAAGGAAAATATTCCTGCCGGTAAAGGCGCGATAATAGTTGGCAATCATGTCTCTTTCCTTGATTCTTTTTTTATTGTTGCCGCTGTTTATGGCGATATAAGCTTCATACTTGAAAAAAATATTTATGACAACAGGTTCCTAAATTGGTTTTTCAGGCTTGCTAAAGTCATCCCTGTTAACCCTGATAATATAGGAAAACAATCTATGCTTGATCTTACAGAGAGATGCAGGGGCCGTATTAATGCAGGGGCTTTTATATGTATGTTCCCGGAAGGGCGGCTGACAAGGACAGGGCAGATGGGAGATTTCAACAGGGGAGTGGAATTTATTGCTGAAGAGATACAGGCTCCGGTTATTCCTGTGTATTTAGGTAATGTTTTTGGAATACCTTTTTCTTACCATACAGGTACAGATAAACTCGTAAAGCCTAAGTTTAGCTTATGCCGCAGAGAAATATATGTGAATATTGGCGAACCATTGAGTTGTAGTACTGATGTGTCGGGGATAAAACAGAAGATAGCAGAACTGCAGTGTGTTCAGGAATGATAAGAGGTATATCTTTGAGTCGGTTGGATACTGTTTCGTGCCTACGGCACTTCCGTATGTGTTTTGTGATTTTTTACCGGCATCATGTCCCTACGGGACAGTAAGTGATAAAGTGATAATATTAAAAAGGTAAAAGTTTATTATATTCCGTCAGGAATATGATATCGTTAAAAAACATAATCTGCATTAATTATGAAGTCCCATAGGGACGATATATAAAAATACATCACAACAGCTTGGTATTTAAGATGTTATAATATTTACTGATTGTGCCTGAATAACAATGTTAAATAATTTTTTTTATAGTGAAATTTTTTATAATTTTGATTCCCATTTTGGAAATTAACAATCAATTATTAATTAACTAAAATTAAAAAAGATGAAAAAAGTAGCTTTATTTGTTTTCGCAGCAGCAATTTTCTTTTGCTCATCAAATGCATTCAGCCAGACAAAAGAAAAAAAATCAAAGGATGTTAATGCAGTAAAAGTAGAAAAAAGCAGAGGTGAAAATCCCAATATTAAACAGGGACGCCCGACTACTGACACTCCAGCAGCAAAACCTGATAAATCAAGAGGTGATGTTTGTATTATAGGTTTTGATAATTATACAGGATATTATGTTGATGTTTATGTTGACGGTGTATACAGAGGAACTTTGGATCCATGGGAAAATGAAAACACAGTTACTCTTTATTCCGGGTATAAAACAATTTATTGCGTAACAACCGGCGGAACTTATGAATGGTCAGATTCAGGAAATTGCGATGGATATTATTATTATAAGTTGAAAGTAAATTAAAATATTTTGTTATAAATAAAGCTGTATCGGGACTTTAAAGGTTTTGATACAGCTTTTTTATTTTAAAAAAGTTCATTTTTAGTGTTTGGTAATTCAATAAATTAATCAGATTATGAATATTACATGGAAATATAAAATTATCTGTTTTATCCTTTTTTTTGGATCGGTTTCATTATCTGCCCAGGTTTCCAAAAAAGCACTTATTATCGGGATAGACATTTATAAGCCGGATAATGTTTCTGAAGTGAATTTTTTGCGTGGGAGTTGGGTAAACCTCGATGGTTGTGTGAATGATGCATTGTCAATAAAGGCAACACTGTTGTCAAAATACGGATTCAGCGAAAATGATATCACTTTTCTTGCAAATGATAAAGCCACGAGAAATGATATTATTAACGGGATAAAAAATTTGATTGCAACATCAAAAAAAGGAGATATTGTATTTATTTATTATGCCGGGCATGGTTCTCAGATAAAAAATGTAAGCAGCCAGGAAGCTGACGGTAAAGATGAAACAATGGTCCCTTCTGATGCATATTTGGGAATCCCTGACATTCGCGATAAAGAATTAAATGAACTTTTCTATCAGCTTGCTGAAAAAGGTGTTATATTGACTGTGATTTTTGACAGCTGCCACAGCGGCTCTGTAGGCAGGGGGCTTGCAGAGAATGAACCTAAATCAAGATACCTTAAGCCTGTTGCTGATGCTAAAGTTGACGACCCATCCAAACCCCATGATCTTATAGAAAAAAATGTTTTAATAATTTCTGCTGCACAGGATTTTGAAACAGCAAAAGAACAGGTTGATGAACAGAACAATCCGCACGGAGCATTTACTTTTGCCTTTTTACAGGCATTAAAAACACTGCCTGCAAATTCATCTGCAATAAAAATATTTGAAAGTATAAGAGCTGTTATTAAGTACAACGGAAAATCGCAGGAACCCGTTTTTGAAGGGAGCGATGCAAGAAAAAACCAGACAATTATAGGAACGCCTCGCGAATCTGTTTCAAATACAACTACTGTTGCCGTTCTAAAAAATGAAAGTAAAGACAAAATCACCATTCAGTGCGGTTATATCCCAGGAATTAATGAAGGCTGTATCCTGCAGAAATTGTACGACAAAGATACAGTATCTCTGGAGATAACTTCTGTTGAGGCTGCAAACAAGTCTACAGCAAAAATCATTAATGGTAATTTTAACCTGATTAAAGCAGGCGATATGTTTGAAGTTACAAAGTGGACATTTGACGTGCGCAGTTCGCTTAAAATTTATATTCCCTCATCTTCTTATGATTTAGCTTCGCTTACAGATGTTGCCCGGAAAATTTATGATCGTTTGAAGTCAAATGAAAAAATAAATATAATTACCGACCTCAATTCAGCTGATGTTTTATATACTGTTTATTTTAACGGTGAAATATGGATTTTACATAAACCCTCAAGTGACACGGTAAAGCTTGGAAAAACTCCTGCCGCTAATTTTGTTAAGCAAATTCCCGATGGAAGCAATGTGTTTGTCTCATTGCCTGCTTATAAAGAATTGAAAAATCTTTTAACTGAATTTATAAAACCA
>CAZSJF010000079.1:0-835 GCA_964606705.1 uncultured Bacteroidales bacterium | reverse complement strand
TCCGCATCTGTTCCGGGTAAAAAAAATGAAGCTGTCATGCCGGAACGCACTGATTTTATTAAGTTCAGCAGTGATGCTGTACAAATGAAAAAATCTGCAGATACGTTAACAGGATATTCTATCCGCATGGCTAAAATTAAAGCATGGTTCACACTGGAATCACCTCCTGACGACGGTTCTTTTCCTTATTATCTTGCATTGCGTAATGCAAGTACCGGCCAGTTAATTTCATCAGGTGAAATTAAAGAAGGCGAAATATATGGAATAGTCCTTGTTAAAGATGCTGTAAATGCAAAACAATGGGACGGGTCAAAACGATTTGTCTATGTTTCTACAATTGACAGCAAAGGCAAATCTTCCCTTATGTTTCCGATTTCCAATGTTGAAAACCGCCTGCCGATGACCGATGAGTTGCCTGATACAATATATCTCGGAAAAAAACAATTGTTCCGTGTTACTCCGCCATTCGGATTTGACCATTACATATTACTGGCTCTTGACGAGCAATTGCCTAATCCCGATGTGTTAAATTCGGAAGGAGTGCAGACACGTGCCGGTTCTTCTCCTTTGTTCCAGTATCTTGTGAACAATGGCAATAAATCAAGAGGCTCTGAAATGTTCACTATCCCGTCATCGTGGAAAAAACAGGTGATAACTATTAAGAGTTCGAAAAAATAACTATTTCCAGTTTCCTACAAGTAAGAACGGAGCCCAGTAGTACGGGTGGTTGAATATAGGATCGGAAAGGAGCGATTTCTGGGCTGCCTGTAATGCTTCAAGTTTGTTCATCGTTTTCAGGTTTTCATAAAAACACACACCAAACACACCCAACACA
>CAZSJF010000078.1:0-9761 GCA_964606705.1 uncultured Bacteroidales bacterium | reverse complement strand
TGTGTTGGGTGTGTTTGGTGTGTTGGGTGGTTTTTTATTAATAATTAACCCTTTTTTTAGAAGCCTGCATTACGAAAAATGTTTTTACGCTGCTTCAAAGATAAGGGTTAATTATTAATAAAAGTCCACGATGATATGTTTTTTTTAAGGCTTGTTTGCGGTAAAATAAGTGCCTATAGTTTAGAGTTCGGAGTTCGGAGTTTTATCCAATAATTCCAAACTCCAAACTCTAAGTACTCCAAACTTTTTACATGTTTATATTTTTTATTGAAATAATTTTTCTAATTTAGCACCCCTGTTTGTATCAAAATACAACAAACAGGCATTATCGATAACTTATAAATATCACTTAAAATGGCCGATTTAGTAAATTTTGTTTCAGGAAGGTTTTCTTACGAGCTGGCAGAAAAGATAGCAAAATGCTATGGAAAAAAGTTAAGTAATATAAACCTCAGGGTTTTTGCTGACGGCGAGATTGAACCTTCATACGAGGAAACAGTGAGAGGCAGTAACTTATTTATTATACAGTCTATAAATGCCCCTGCAGATAATCTTTTTGAACTCTTATTACTGATTGATGCTGCCAAGAGGGCCTCTGCCAGGCAGATAACAGCGGTCATACCTTATTTCAGTTATGCACGCCAGGACAGAAAATCAAAACCAAGGGTATCAATTGGAGCCAAACTTATTGTTAAACTGCTGACAGCTACAGGCGTTGACAGGGTCATAACAATGGACCTGCATACCGACCAGATACAGGGATTCTTTGATATTCCCGTTGACCATTTATACGCATCATCTATTTTCATTCCTTATCTCAGGGAGCAGAATATTCCTGATATGACAATAGCTTCTCCTGATGCAGGCGGTGCTAAAAGAGGCGCTGCATACGCCAAATTCCTTAACACAGACCTCGTAATCTGTTTCAAACAAAGATTTGAAGATAATAAAGTAAATAAAGTTACACTGATAGGTGAAGTAAAAGGCAGGAATGTCGTTCTGGTAGATGACATAATTGATACAGCAGGAACTATCTGTAAAGTTGCAGATGTTATGATGGAAAATGGTGCTCTTAGTGTAAGGGCAGTATGCACCCACCCTGTACTGTCAGGACATGCCTATGATAATATAGAAAACTCCAGAATAACGGAAGTAATAGTTGCAGACACCATACCGCTGAAAAAGAAATCCAAGAAGATCAAGGTGCTTTCAACAGCAGAACTGTTTGCAGACGTAATAAGCAGGGTCAACAGCAACGAATCAATAAGTACCCATTTTAACCTGAATACAATTGTTTAACTAATAATAAAATTTAAAACTATGAAAACAGTATCTATTAGCGGTTCTCAAAGAGAGAACGTAGGGAAAAAAGATGCTAAAATAAACAGAAGGCAGGGAAAAATACCTTGCGTGCTTTATGGAGGCAAAGAGCAGTTATTTTTTACTGCAGATGAAGTAAGTCTGAATAAAATCATCAATACCTATAAGGCTTACATTGTAAATCTCAATGTTAACGGCAAGGAATACGATTCCACAATCAAGGATGCTCATTTTCATCCCGTCACTGACAGGATCCTGCATGTTGACTTTTTTGAACTGACACCTGGCAAGCCTGTTGTTATTGAAATTCCTGTAATACTGGAAGGAAGTTCCGCCGGGATCATGAAAGGCGGAAGAATGATAAGAAGCATAAGAAAACTTAAAGTAGAAGCCCTGAAAGAGCATTTACCCGATGACATACTCATAAACATAGAACAGATGGACATAGGCGATACTGTGACGGCCGGAGATATTAAAAAAGATAATATCAAAGTATTAAGCGCTCCGGAAGAAGTCCTTGTCGGTATCAGAACACAAAGAATTGTAGTTGATGAAGCAGCCGAAGCTGCAGCAGCTGCAGCAGCCGAAGCAGCAGCCGGTACTGAAGCAGCAGTAGGTGCTGACGGCAAGCCTGTAGTAGGTGCTGACGGAAAACCTGTAGTAGGTGCTGACGGAAAACCTGTTGAAGGTAAAACTGATGCTAAAGCAGCCGGCAAACCAGATGCCAAGGCAGATGCTAAAGCTGATGTAAAAGGCAAAGCTGAAGATAAAAAAGGAAAAAAATAAATATTCTGATAATTCAGGTTGTATTGTATAGTAATATATTTATTGTAATCTGAAAAAAGTTATTCGTTATTTGTTATCCGTTATTAGTTATTAATAAATATGATATTGTATAACGATTAACAAATAACTATTAACGTATAACAAGTGATTAATCTGCATAAATTCTTTCACAAAAAAACTGATTCTGCCGTGAAATATTTAATCACAGGACTTGGGAATATTGGCAGCGAGTATGAAAATACCCGACACAATATCGGTTTTATGATAGCAGACGCTTTTGCTGAAAAACGTGAAGCTGTCTTCTCTTCCGGAAGATATGCATCTGTTGCAACGCTGAAGTATAAAGGAAAAAGCCTTGTTGTGATAAAGCCAGGCACCTACATGAATTTAAGCGGAAATGCCGTCAGGTACTGGCTCAACAAAGAAAAAATCCCTGTTGAAAATTTACTCGTCATCACTGATGACATCGCTCTGCCTCTCGGAACAGTAAGAATACGTAAAAAAGGCGGCGATGGCGGACATAACGGTCTATCTCACATAATAGAAACTCTCGGCAGCAATGAATTTGCCCGCCTGAGATTTGGCACTGGCGGCGATTTTCCCAGAGGATACCAGTCGGAATATGTACTGGGCAAATGGACAGGTGCAGAAGAAAAAAATATTATCCCCCGCATCAGTATTGCTGTTGAAGCAGTTGAAAGTTTCCTTTCTGCCGGCGTTGACAGGACTATGACTGAGTATAATAATAAATAATGTTATATATTGTGCATACTTATAAACAAATTGATAATAATAAAATGAAAACATTTTTTATTTTTACGATTTTATTTATAGAACTAACAATATCTTCCTGTTACATGGGAGATGAAGAAGATTTACCTCCCGCTTATATACAAGACGAAATTGTACCATACGAATTTAAGACAGGCAGTTATTGGATTTACGAAAATGACTCAACATCTGTTTTAGATAGTGTTATTGTTTCAAGCACCGAAAACGGTTTTTATTGGCTTCCTTTGCCTTCACATGGAGAAGGTGGAACAAAACATGAATATTATAAAATCAATTTAAAAAGTTTTGCAACTTCTCAAACTTATAATGACTATTTAACAAACTATTATATAATACGAAACGGTAACGAAGAATCTGAAGAAGCGGGGCAAACTATATTTTCATCATTCTCAGACACAGGAGATTCTTGGCATCCTGCTGGTATGAAAATCATTGCCAAATTTTCGACTATGACAATTAATGACAATATCTTTAATAATGTTATTGAGACAAAAATAACAGCATCGGAACAAAAAAACCAAGAGTTTGCCTATGATACTTACTTATATTTTACGAATACCATTGGATTAATAAAAAAAGTAACGGATTTGGGCAATGGCAGTTTTGAATCTTGGAGTATTAAACGATGGTCAGTTATTAAATGATTTACGATAAAACCGCCTGTGTTGACAGGACTATGACTGAGTATAATAATAAATAGTGCTAAGCACTGATATAACCCACAGCTCGCTCGGATTTGTAATCCGAGTGCAAAATAAATACAATACAAAAAACTGCTAAATTTGTTTTAAAATTAAGTAAATATGTCAGACAGATATAAAATAAGCGAACAGGATAAAGCATATTTTATAACAATGACAGTAGTTGGATGGATAGATATATTTACAAGAAAAGAACAAAAATTTATAATAATAGATTCATTAAAGTATTGTCAACAGAACAAGGGATTGGAAATATACGGATGGTGTTTGATGCCAAGTCATTTGCATTTAATATGCAGAGCATCGGGTAAAATAGGAATGTCAGATATTTTAAGAGATTTTAAAAAATATACATCAAAAGCAATAGTAAGACAAATAAAGGAAGAACCGGAAAGCAGGCAAGAATGGATATTGCAACAATTCAAAAATGCATGCAGCCATCTTAAAAGAAAACAGGAATATAAAGTATGGCAAGATGGTAATCAGGCAAAAATAATATACACAAATGGTTTTTTTCATGAAAAACTTGAATATATACATAAAAATCCGGTAGAAGAAATGCTGGTTGAAAAGCCTGAGGATTATATGTTTAGTTCAGCAAGAAATTATGCAGACTTAGATAATTATCTGGAAATAATAATTGAATCAAGCAGATTGATAACAGTTAAATAATAGTATTTGTAAACACTCGGATTGCAAATCCGAGCGAGCAGGGGGTGTTGACAGGACTATGACTGAGTATAATAATAAATAGTGCTAAGCACTGATATAACCTTCATACACCTTCTTAATTCCTTCTTTCAGGCTGACTTTTTCTTTCCATCCAAGTTTATTGATCTTGGTAACATCAAGTAATTTCTGTGGAGTTCCATCGGGTTTATCATGATCCCACTCTATTTCCCCTTTAAAACCGATAATACTTTTTATCAGCTCTGCAAGTTCTTTTATAGTAATATCCTTGCCTGTACCAATATTTATATGTGAATTTCTTATCTCCTCATTTTTTTTATCAATTGCATCTTTAAAGTCTATTCTCTCCATAACGAAAACACATGCATCAGCAAGGTCATCGGAATACAGGAACTCCCTTTTCGGTTTTCCTGTCCCCCACAGCCTCAGGACAACTTTTTTACCCGCATCACAGGATATCCCGTATTTATCCAGAATTTTCACAATTTCTTCCTTACCGCCAACGGCAATACCTACAGGCCTTTTTTCAAAATCTTTTTTTATACTGTCAAAATCTCTATTTTCCAGGCATTTAGCCAGATAGATTTTTCTTATTATTGCAGGCAGCACGTGCGACTTTTCGAGATCATAATTATCATTAGGCCCGTAAATATTTGTAGGCATCACTGAAATAAAATTTGTGCCATACTGCAGATTATAGCCTTCACACATCTTTATTCCCGATATTTTAGCAACAGCATATGGTTCGTTTGTATATTCAAGTTCACCAGTAAGCAGGTATTCTTCTTTCATAGGCTGCGGGCAGATTTTAGGATAAATGCAGGAACTGCCCAGAAACAATAATTTTTTAACATTGTTTACATAGCTCTGGTGTATTACGTTGCTCTGTATCTGTGTGTTTTCATACACAAACTGTGCTCTGTATGTAGTATTGGCCATTATTCCGCCGACTTTAGCTGCAGCAAGAAAAACATATTCAGGTTTTTCCTTTTTAAAAAAATCAGCAACAACTTTCTGGTCCATCAGATCGTATTCCGGATAAGGAGTAAAAACAAGATTTGAATAACCCTTTGCTTTCAGATTGCGGATTATCGAACTCCCTACAAGGCCGGTATTGCCTGCAACATATATTTTTGAAGATTTATTCATAAATTAATATAGAGTTTATACCGAATAAGATGTTTTATAAATACACATATTTTTATTTTTCTTTGTGTAACTCTGTGTCTTCTTTGAGTAACTCTGTGTAACCAATAGCTATCGGTTAGCTATTTCACAAAGATTCACAGAGTTTACACAGAGATTCACAAAGAAATAATATATCCGATTGCTTATATTTTTCAAATTTAATACTATAATTTTTAATTCTGTATAGACTCTAATATATATTGTTAATTTCAATTTTGCATCTTGCCTGTCGGCAGACAGGTTTTAATTTTTGCCTTTTACATTACTTTTCAACACTATCCTGAAAGTCGTCCCTTTGTTTATTACTGAACTTTTCACAAACAACCTTCCGGAATGATATATTTCAATGATTCTTTCAGCCAAAGACAACCCCAGCCCCCATCCTCCTTTTTTAGTGGTATATCCAGGATCGAAAATTGTTTTGAAATTTGATTTCTGAATACCTTTGCCTGTGTCAGAAATATCGATATTTACAAGGTCCTTTACCTGTTCGACATCAATCTCAATTTTCCCCGTACCTTCCATCGCATCAATTGCATTCTTGCATATATTTTCAATAACCCACTCAAACAGATAGGAATTAACTGGTACATAAATTTCTTTTCCTTCAGGAATATTAATTATATAATTAACACTTTTAGAAGTTCTGGACTTAAGATACTGCACAGACTTATATATCACTTCAGTGATATTCATATTTTCAAGTCTGGGTGGAGAGCCGATCTTTGAAAACCGCTCCGTTATTGTCTCAAGCCTTTTAACATCTTTCCTGACCTCCGATATGGTTCCCTCGTCAACATTTTTTGATTTCAGGACTTCAACCCATGCCATCAACGAAGACAAAGGCGTCCCCAACTGATGTGCGGTCTCTTTTGCCATGCCCATCCACACCTGGTTCTGTTCCGCCTTGCGCGATGTGCTGAACAACATATACGCAACCAGCAGGAATAATCCTATAATAAAAAACTGTACGTAAGGATAATATCTTAACTGGGTAAGCAAAAAAGAATCCTTATAAAAAATATAATTTTTGCCATGCTCCGGCAATTCTATTTCAATGGGTTTATTCTGCATGGACATTAATGAGATCGTCCTTTTAAGGAACTTTTCATCCCTGATCTTCAAACTGTCAATATTTCCGAATGCAAGAACTTTCCCCTTGGTGCTGTCAGTTATTATCACAGGCACAGAGGCCGAATTAATAACAACTTCGGAGATAAAGGACTGAATGATATTATTAAGAACATCCCGCAGTTCCGTAAAAATTTTCGAGTCTTTATAGTACAAAGAATCCGTATTACCCGGATAACTGACAGCTATCGGCTTATGCACCGAGAATTCATCCTTAACCCTGCCATCAAACACTTTTACGGAATCCTTGTTAAAATCAATATTAATGGCGTTGGTGATCTGTTTCATTTTATTGACAACAACAACCGGTATTGTAGTATTTTCCTGAATTATTTCAAGGTAAAAAGTCAGATCTTCAGTGAAGCCGGCATTAAAAAGCCTTTTGTTTGCTTCAGCCCATATCTCAACCCTTTTCCTTTCCTGAACTTTAATTTTTCCAAACAGCTCTTCGGTATATTTCACCAGCACAGCCTTTCGCTGTATGGCATCAGCCCACAGCTGAACTTTCTTACGTTCTTCCTGAGCAATCTTGTTTACCAGTTTATTCGTATACCATAATGAAACAGAAACAATAACAACTGCCATCATGAACAGCATCCATTTCCACCGGCGTTTTTTAAAGTAAATGTTCACGTAAATATTTTTTACTTAATAGTATGAAAATTCAACGCAAATTTAGACTATTTATTTTATACCGATACTGTTATGATTTGTAAAAATATGATGCCGGTATAATTGGATCATTCATCCTCATCCCACTCAATAATAAATTTGGTCTTATCCTGCTTTTTTATAGTGTCTTTAATATTAGCAACAGACGTATCTCTTTTAAACAAACCGAATTCTTCCTTTAATATTGCCTTCAGATTCTTTTTTTCTTCCTGCAGGTTATTTTTTATTTTTTCAGAAACGCTTTTCCTGTCATACTTAAACACAGGATTATCCACAGTGCCTGTCATTGAAATATAAAGGGTGGTCTTGCCATAGCCATCCTCTTCAACAACACCGAATTCCTGATTTTCCTTTTTAGCCTTCCTGGCTTTATTGGCAAGTATTTCCGAAAGCAGTATCCTGAATTTATAATCCAGGTTATTGTCAAAATCATGTGTGCCTGAAACAAAAAGATCTATAGCACCCGAATTTACTTCCGTTTCAGGTATATATACTTTCCTGTTCTTTATCTCAACATTACTTTTAAGTGTTGAAAATTTTATGTCCGACAGGTCATCAACTTTTATGTATTTCGACAATTTCTTGATAGGCTCATAATTCCTCAGCCTTCCGTTTTCAATTACAACACCGGCAACAGCATACATCTTATCGGTTTCAAATTCCATATCAGGTTTCAGCACGGAAATAAGCTGCACATCGGAAGTCAGAGTTCCCTCAAGGTTATCATGGGTAATATAATCCTGATAAAAATCCCCGCATTCATAAAACAGCCTGTTTATATCCACCCTCTGCAGTTTCGCATCACAGGTTATCATGAGCTTATTGCCGTATTTCTCAATAATACCTTCCCCTTCGATTCTTCCGTCCATTGCATTCACTGAAGTATTGTTAAACAGCAGCTGGCTTCCGTTAAACCTTAACTTGCTGATGATATTTTTTCCGGTAAACCGCCCGTATTCAACTTTGTTGACATTTGCGTCAATTTCAAAATTGAAGTTGGGAGACAGGTAGTATGAAAAATCGACTTCTGAAGTGTCAGACTCATAGTCCAGCAGTTTGTCAAAATCCATTTCATCAGAGAAAAACTTTCCTGTAACTGCAAGAGTCTGCCCCTGCAATACAATATACGGAATGAAGTTTTTCAGTTGCCCGTTAAATCTAACGTCAGACTCCGAAACATTGCCTTTCAATTCTTTAACCTCAACATCATTATTGTTAAACACCATCGTTCCGTTGAAATCAGTATATTCAAGGTGATTGCCTTTTATTGTGAATTCTGCATCTTCAAGAATAAGTTCACCTCTGGTCACACTGCCTGCAAAATCCTGGTATGTGATTTTATCAATACTGCTCAGTTTTCCGTTAAAAGACAATTTAAGTTTCATACTGCCGTCAATGGAAGAAATTGTATCGAGTTTAAGAAAATTTTTCAGGAACTCCAGTTCCATGTCTGCCGACACAAGCATGTTTACCTGCGGACTGACAAAATCTTTCATTATTAAACTACCTTCTATCTTTCCTGATCTTATCTCCGCACTCAAACCGCTTACAGCCAGATAGCTTGATTTAAGGCATCTTCCGACCCCGTTTGAGTATTTGCCTTTAAAACATATATTGCTGAACGTTACGGAAGATTCTTTCTCTGTAATATCCATGTTGTTAAAGCCGAAATCTACATCAACATAAGGCTGGTCGCCGTCTTTAATACTGCCTGATATCGATGCGTTGAAATAAAATTCCCCGTCACTTTTGTAATCTTTGAGATATGCAGAATATTTTGGAGGTAAATATTTCACAAATTCTTCAAAGTCCAGTTCCTTTGAATTTATCTGCGCATCAACATATTTCCTTGTATCGCTGTTCGTCAGGCTGCCGTCAACATTGAAGGAAAGGCCTTCTATGTCAAATTTCCCTTTTTTTATTTCATAAAAACTTCTTTCATTGTCAGCATTAAAGTCAAAATCCATCTTCACATTCCTGCCGGAAATTAAAGTACTGCCTTTCGATTTGATATGTTTCACATAAGAATCCCCTTTAACATAAAGTGAATATTTATCACGGGAAAATTCACCCTTTAAAACGACATCTTTGATCTTAACCGAATAATTCCGATCACCGGCAATATCAGCGTATAAAACATCAACATTACCCAGCAGAACTTTTTTTAAGTCAAACTTAAATGAACCGCCTATTGTATCGGTTGATTCTTTCCAGATATGGTAGTTATCCGTTCCGTCCCTGAAAATTTTCAGGTTAAAAAATGCATCCTGAATATCTAACTTTTTAATGCTGTAATTTTTGCTGATAATATCATAGATATTAAAAAGCAGGTAAACATTTTTGGCCTTAAACAAAGTATCTTTTTTTGAAAAAGGCGAAACTTCATTTGCGGCGACATCAGTGAATTTCAGTGAGGCATAGGGAAACCTTTTCAGTAAAGAAAAATCTATATAGCCCACAAAACCCAAACACACCCAACAC
>CAZSJF010000077.1:5459-9887 GCA_964606705.1 uncultured Bacteroidales bacterium | reverse complement strand
TGTGTTGGGTGTGTTTGGGTGTTGGGTGGAATATCTGACTTTAAACAGGTCTTCAAGAAGTCTGTCCAGCGGGGAATCCCAGAGAATAAGGCTTGCCACGCAGATAGGCTCCCAGCTGACAGGAGTGCTGTATATACTGGATGAACCCAGTATAGGATTGCACCAGCGGGATAATCAAAGGCTGATATCGACTTTGAAAAAACTCAGGGATATAGGAAACTCTGTTATAGTTGTTGAACATGATAAAGATATGATATTATCTTCCGATTATATCATTGATATAGGACCTGATGCAGGAGAATACGGAGGAAAGATTGTAGCCTGCGGGCCCCCTGAAAAATTTATCTGCTCGGATACCCTTACAGCCGATTATCTCAACGGGAAAAAAGAAATAAAAATTCCACCTTACCGCCGTCAGGGAAATAATAAGTATTTATTGCTTCACGGTGCAACAGGCAACAATCTTAAAAATGTATCCCTTAAATTACCTCTTGGCAAATTGATATGCATAACAGGGGTGTCAGGAAGCGGAAAATCTTCGCTGATAAATGAAACATTATATCCAGTTTTAAATCAGCATTTTTATAATTCAACAAAAAAACCGTTGAGTTACAAAAGCATTGAAGGAATAAATTTTATTGACAAGGTCATTGAAATTGACCAGTCGCCTATTGGCAGGACACCAAGGTCCAATCCTGCAACATACATAGGTGTTTTTGACGAAATCAGGAAGTTGTTTTCACAGTTGCCGGAAGCTAAAATAAGAGGATATTCACCCGGCAGATTTTCATTTAACGTGAAAGGCGGCAGATGCGAAACATGTATGGGCGCAGGTGTAAAAACTATTGAAATGAACTTTCTGCCTGATGTTTATGTTTTATGTGAAACGTGCAACGGGAAAAGATATAACAGGGAAACTCTGGACATCAGATATAAAGGTAAATCTATAAATGATGTGCTTGATATGAATATCGTTCAGTCTGCCGAATTCTTTAAAAATATTCCCGCTATTTATAAAAAAATTTCCACTTTGAACGAAGTCGGCTTAGGGTATATAAGTTTGGGGCAGCCGTCAACGACTTTATCAGGAGGGGAAGCTCAGAGAATAAAACTTGCATCTGAACTATCAAAACAGGATACGGGAAATACTCTTTATATCCTTGATGAACCTACTACAGGGTTACATTTTGAAGATATAAATATACTGATGCAGGTATTAAATAAGTTTGTTGACAAAGGAAATACAGTGTTGATTATTGAACATAATATGGATGTTATCAAGATGGCGGATCATATAATTGACATAGGGCCTGAAGGTGGAAATAGAGGTGGACAAATCATCTGTGAAGGAACCCCGGAAGATATAATGAACGATAAATACAGCTATACAGCAGAATACCTGAAAATTTTATTTCAGGATTTACAAATTCCGAAAATGAATTAAAAAAATTAAGTTTTTCCTAAGTAAAACTTTTTAAATTTGCAGAAATTTAGTATTTTAATATTAACATTTTTATAAAAAAATTATGGCTAAACATTCTTCCGGAAAAAATAAAAAAATTGAAGAAGCCCTTAAAGTTAAGGACTGGCAGGAAATAAAAACTCATAATGCGTGGCAGATATTCAGAATAATGGCAGAATTTGTTGAAGGATTTGAAGCTCTTTCAAAAATAGGGCCTTGTGTTACAATATTCGGTTCAGCCAGAACAAACTCTGGAAATAAATACTATAAACTTGCTGAAGAAATTGCAAATAAATTGACACAAAAAGGTTTCGGTATTATCTCTGGCGGAGGACCCGGAATTATGGAAGCAGCCAATAAAGGAGCTAAGGCAGGAGGTGGCCGTTCAGTCGGACTGAATATAAGCCTTCCTTATGAACAAACGCCAAACCCGTATATAGATGGTGATAAATTATTAACATTCAGCCATTTCTTTGTGAGAAAAGTGATGTTTATGAAGTATGCACAAGGTTTTGTTGTTATGCCTGGCGGCTTTGGCACATTGGATGAATTTTTTGAAGCACTCACACTTATTCAGACCGAAAAAATAGCCCCCTTTCCTATAGTTCTCGTTGGTAAAAAATACTGGAAAAAACTGAATGAATGGATAAAAGATTTTTTATTAATGCAGGGAAATATCAATCCGGAAGATCTGGATCTTTTTGCAATTGTTGATTCTGCAAATGATGCTGTGAATTATATAGATAATTTTTATAAGCAATATTCGTTAAAACCAAACTTTTAATTTTATTTTATAGTCAAAAAAATTGACTTATAAGATAAATTTTATTACTTTTACAAAGTAATTTGGTGAATTATATGCTGAATAATTTTTTTAAATATTTAATTACTCTTTTCGTAGTCCTGTTTGCTGTACATGTCTGGGGTCAGGATTCTGATAGTACGAATTATAATTTTAACCCGTTCTCCAATTATAACAAATACAGGCTGCCATCTATAGGTGTTGGGATAGGAGCTTCTTCATATTTTGGAGATATAAGTTCCAGTAACAAAAATGAAAAAAACAAAATCACATCTATGGGAAGATTCTGTGTCGGAGTCAATTTTTATGCAGAACAAAGGCTTAACAATACATTCGGATTATCACTGAACGGAATGGTGGGAAAATTATCTGAAAACAAAGATTACTGGCTGAATAGGCACTTTAACTTCTCTTCAAAAATATTTCAGGGAGATATTAATTTGATTATCAATCTTGACAATAATATTTTTTTCAGAAAAAACAGCAGGGTAGCCCCTTTCCTGTGTGGGGGATTTGGTTTTATGACATTTGAGCCTAAAGCGGATTTGTTGGATGAAAATGGCAAGAAATATTATTACTGGAGGGACGGAACTATCAGGGATCAGGCATTCGATATTGAAAATCCGCAGAATGGCAATATACTTTACAGGGATTATAACTATGAAACAACACTGGACTCTACCAGCGCATACAAGCATAACGCTCTTTCCATTCCTATCGGAGGAGGTTTGAAAATCAAATTATCTGATAAATTAGAATCAAAAATTTCGGCGGTATATTATTTTACAAATACAGATTATGTTGACGGTTACTCGTGTAAAAACAGCGGAAATAAATTCTTTAGCGGAAACAATGACGGATATTTTTATGCTTATATTTCTATTCATTACAATCTGGCGGGGAAGCCTGTATGGAGAACTGAGGATTTTTCACGCTATGCCGATGTTGACTTCGATGCACTTGATAATATGGATTCCGATGCTGATGGCGTGAGAGATGAGGATGATCGATGCCCGGAAACACCGGTGGGAGCAAAAGTAGATAATCTCGGATGCCCTCTTGATGATGATAAAGATGGTGTTCCCAATTATGCAGATAAAGAACTGAATACCCCTGCAGGAACTGTTGTAAACGATAGCGGAGTTACATTAACCCCTGCAATGATGGAAGAAAAATATATCAGGGATTCCCTGATAATGGCAGGCGTCCTTGTTCCCAATAAAGGAGTTATACGCAGCGAGTCAAAAGTTTTAACTTGGGAAGAAGATACAAGTATGGTAGGAGTTGCTGAGAAAAGTATCAATAACGAAAGCCTTATTATTATTGACAAATACATTGAGTCTAAGATAAAGGTTGCTGAACCTGCTGCTGATACAATTAAGCTGATTAGTTTTAACAACAATGTTAACACCGCGGATTCCATCGTTGAGGCGGATATAAAGACAATTAACGAATCGGATATCAAGCAACCTGAAACAGGCACTTCTGATAGCGTATCAGGTATTATGTACCGTGTACAGATTGCTTCGCTGAGTACTGGTAATAAGGCTTTCTATTTTAAAACGAAATATAATATTCAGGATAAAATATTCGTTGATAAAATTGATGAAACATACAAATATTCATTGGGCTCATTAAATTCATACAGGCAGGCGGCAGGTTATTGCGATGAAGTTAGAGGCAAAGTTGGCATAGATGCATTTATTGTTGCTTTTAGGGATGGCAAAAGAATTGATCCATGGGAAGCAAGGTCAGAAACAGGCTTAGAGTCAAGAGTGAAACAGATAAAGGAGAAAGAATCTGTTGAAACAAAAGAAAGCGTCAAGGGTATTGTTTACAAAATTCAGATAGCTTCATTAAATAATAATATGAAAACGTATTACTTTAAAAACAAATACAATATTTCCGAAAAAATAAATGTTGAGTTTTATGAAGGAACTTATAAATACATAATAGGAGCATTCAGTTCCTTCAATGAGGCAAAATCTTATAATGCAGATATCAGGAAAAAAACAGATATTGATACATTCATAGTTGCTTACAAAGACGGAGTAAGAATAAGCACAAGAGATGCAAGAGATATAACTCATGAATAGTATTTCCTAGACATTTTTCTTTACATTTTAATTATTTATGAACCCCAACCCCAAACACACCCAACACA
>CAZSJF010000077.1:0-5449 GCA_964606705.1 uncultured Bacteroidales bacterium | reverse complement strand
AAAATTGAAGATGACGGCTATCACCTGATGGTAGATGCTTTTATCAATGACAGAAAAGCAAAATTACTTATTGATACAGGAGCATCTAAAACAGTATTTGATATAATAAAAATAAAGGATTTTCTGGATGATACCGGCATGGAATTAAATGATAAACTATCAGCAGGTATAGGTACTAATTCACTCGAAAGTCACACCGCTGTGATAAAATCCTTCAGAATAGGCGAATTTATAATAGAAAATTACAAAGCAGTAATTATTGACATGTGCAATGTAACTCAATCATATGCAACGCTGAATTTGCCGCAGATTGACGGCGTACTTGGGGGAGACCTGCTGTTTCAGCAGAAAGCGGTTATTGACTATGAAAAAAGTACTTTAACCCTTGAAACTAATGCCGGATAATGATCTTTTTCCTTTCTGAATAAGCAGGAGAACCGGAACAACATAATACCTCCAGTACATAAATACCCGCCTTGATATCATCCAATTTAATGTCAATTTTATCAATATCATTATATTTTTTAGAATACACTTCTTTTCCCAGTACAGAAATTATTCTGATTACAATATCTGATTTTTTATCTTCAGGATAATTGACTAAGCAGACAGAAATCATGTTATTGGCCGGATTGGGAAATATCCTGATATTGTTGGCCACTTTATTATTTTTTTCAGCAATTTGGTTATACTTCAGAGAAGTATCCCCTTTAAAAAAGCCTATCCCTCCTGAGTAATTCCCGACTATCATGTCAACAAATCCGTCGTTATTAATATCTTTAACAGCAACGCCTGTCCTTGCCCCTTCATATATATAATCCAGCTGGGGTTCGGCTAAAGTAAATTTATTTACAGCAAGGCCTTCATCAATATCCTTATAATAAAATATATACCCTGATTCCGAGCCGACAAACAATTTATATTTTCCCAGCGTATCTTCAAAAAAGTATGGGACGCTGTATCCATACCATGATGTATTGGTATCTGCAACATATACTCCTCCTAAACTGTCAGTAATTAAAGTAAAAGCAGCATCATTTGCTGTTCCGGTATTTTTATAAAAGCTTAATCGTCCTTTTTTGTTGCCAATAACCAAATCTGTCAAGCTATCTCGGTCAATATCAATGAGTTGTGGTGTACTGAAATCACCTGCGTCTATACCTTTATAATTCATCTGTGACAATGCAAGATTAATAGGATTACCTGCACCGGCAGTATTCTCGAACAAATGTATTTTCCCGCTTGATTCACCTAAGATCATATCATCATCACCATCTCCGTCAATATCGCCGAAAGTAGGATATATCGCCTTAAGATTAAGAGTTGAAAGATTGAAGAAATCTCTATTTGTAAGTTTAAATTCAGGATTATCCTGTGTTCCTGTATTTTCAAACAATGCCAGTTGTGAAATATAAAAAGACTTCAGAATTCCAAAGTCATAATATGAAGTATCCCAATACCCGTAATTGCTTATAAATAAATCTGTCAGCCCGTCCTTATTGTAATCATAAAAAACAGGGTATGCTCCGGTACCTAAATCCACCATGTCGCCCTGCAAAAAATCATTTACCTGAAAATTAAAAACAGGTGCGGAATTGGTGCCCGTATTTTTGTATAACCATGTATTTTCAGCATCCTCAGATATGAGCATATTAGGGTCAAACGGGGATACAATCATGTCGTTTAAACCGTCATTATCAACATCAATATAATAAGGCTGAAGGAAAGAAAAAATATGGACAGGCAGGGTGTTTGAAGGAAATGTAGTATCCATGCTTGTCATATAAGCTGAATCAGGAGTTCCTCCGTTTGTTAATTTAACCAGATTGGGATAATCAACATCTCCTAAAATCAGGTCTTTATCATTATCCCCGTCCAGATCAGTTGCAAGCAATGTGGAACCGGTATGTTTTGGCTCATTTTCCGGTTGATTATTATCATCTCCTTTCCACGGACAGGTGATGTCTAAAGTAAGGTGATTTGATGATTCGCTTTCCTTGAATTTTCCCCAGCATCTCTCTGTAAGTACAAAATCAAGACTATCGCAATTTCCATATTTTTCCACGGACATGTTTTTATGGTATTCCACATAGGAACCCAGTCCGAAGAAAGTCAGGATATCCAGGTCTCCGTCATTGTCAATATCCGATATTGCTGGGTAATCAACAGGTGTCACATAAAGATTAACGTAGTTGCCCCCACTCTGAAGTGAATAAATCAGCGGAGTAACCAGTTCAAACTTTAGTCCAGTACTATCAGAAACATTTTTATAAACAGCTATACCACCTATTGAATAAGTAAAAATATCCTCTTTGCCGTCACAATTATAATCTATTAACATGGCCCAGTCATGAATAGCTGGAAATTTACTTTCATATTCGGGAGAATAAACATAATCAATGGCATCGGGAGTTCCATTATTGATAAATGTCAGTTTTTTGTTCCTTAACCTGTCAAAAACAAATAAATCTCTGATGCCGTCAGAATTCATATCTGTTGCTGAAAACTGGCATGAATTAAGCCCGCCTGCCCATGCATGTTTATATGCAGTCCCCGAGTTGTCCTGCACAGGTATTGAAAAATTTTTGACGAGACTGTATTCATGACATACAGCCTGCCCCCTGATTGCCATGCTGTATAGAAAAAACAATATTAATATATGTGCAAAATATCTCATAAGTGAAAAAACTATCTTTTTTCCCTTTAAAGCAGGGAATTTCATACATATTCTCCGTATTTTACAAACCTATATTAATTTTAATAAAAACACAAATATTATGTAATGAATTTTATTTGTTTTTTAGGCATAAAAACCGTTTATAAAATTGCTAATTAATAATTGTTTTCTATATTTGTAAACTTAAATCAAAAAAAGCTAATAATAAAAATATAATCAATCAAGGAATATGCAAAATAAAGGAGCTGTAAAAGTTTTTGCTATAGCATTTGCTCTGGTTTGTGTTTATCAGTTATCATTTACTTATTTCACAAAAAAAATAGAAAGAGATGCTAAGGATTATGCTTATAATCAGGAAGCTGCAAAAATAGCAAAGTATTATGCCAAAGGGAGCATAGTGGAAGAAAAAGTTTTACTTGACTCAATAGCAAAAGCCAGAGAAAACCATTACCTGGATTCAATCGGAAATGAAAGCGTATACAACTTTCTGTGGATAAAAAAATATACATACAAAGAGTGTAAAGAGCGTGAAATTAACTTAGGGTTGGACCTTAAAGGGGGGATGAATGTTACCCTTGAAGTTTCTGTGGTTGATATTATAAGGGCTTTGTCCAACAACAGTCAGGACCCGACTTTTAATAAAGCTATTGACCTTGCAAACCAGATGCATAAAAACAGCCAGGAAGATTATGTAACCCTTTTTGGTAAAGCATTTGAAACCGTTGCCCCTGGTGAAAAGTTGGCTGCTATATTCAATACGCTTGAACTGAAAGATAAAGTAAAATACAATTCAACAAATGAAGAAGTTCTGGCTGTAATCAAAAAAGAAAGTGATGATGCCATTGACCGCACATTTAACATATTAAGGACACGTATAGACCGTTTCGGTGTTGCACAGCCTAACATTCAACGGCTTCAGACGGCAGGCAGAATACTAGTTGAATTACCTGGAATCAAAGACCCTGCACGTGTGCGTAAAATATTGCAGGGTACTGCAAAACTTGAATTCTGGGAAACATTTGAAAATAAAGAGATATATCCTTTCCTGGAGGAAACAAACAAAAAACTGCGCTCCATTTACAGTACAACAGACTCTTTAGCAATCCTGAATAATGACAGCCTTAAAGACACAACTAAAAACAAAATTACATCTGCAGTTGATACAACAAAAAAAGGTACTTTACTGGAACAGATAAAGAAAGATACAAGCAAATCAGAAACTGCAGGAGAGAACAAAACCTTTGAAGATTACATTAAAAATAATCCTCTTTTCGGGTACTTAAGGCCTAATCTTTATCAGAGGGAAGGCAAATATGAAATCGGAGAAGGGCCTGTTGTCGGCTATGTTGCTATTAAAGATACTGCCAAGGTAGACAGGATTCTTGAAATAGAACAGATTAAAAATATTTTTCCCAGGAACCTTAAACTTTTATGGGTAAACAAACCTTCGGAACATGCTCCGGGAGCCCTTCAGCTTATAGCTATAAAGATAACAAGCCGTGACAAGACAGCTCCCTTAGGAGGAGATGCTGTTACTGATGCACGCCAGGATTTTGGCCAGAACAACACCAGTGAGATTTCAATGAGCATGAACAGTGAAGGAGCCAAGACATGGAAAAGACTTACTGCAAACAATATAGGGAAATGTATCGCCATAGTCCTTGATAATTATGTTTATTCCTTCCCCGTTGTACATACTGAAATCCCTAACGGAAGGTCTTCTATTACAGGTAACTTTACCCTTAATGAAGCCAAAGACCTTGCAAATATTCTTAAAACAGGAAAACTTCCGGCTCCTGCCAAAATAGTTGAAGAAGCCATTGTTGGTCCTACTCTTGGTAAAGAATCTATAAATTCAGGCTTATGGTCATTCATAGTGGCATTTCTCCTGACATTGCTTTATATGATATTTTATTACTCAAGGGCCGGCCTTGTGGCTAATGTTGCTTTGTTTGCAAATATGTTCTTTGTATTCGGCATACTTGCTTCACTGGGAGCTGTCCTCACACTGCCAGGTATTGCAGGTATTGTACTTACAATAGGTATGGACGTTGACAAAAATGTTATTATATATGAGCGTGTAAGGGAAGAGATCCGTGCGGGTAAAGGCATCCGCCTTGCTATAAGTGATGGATACAAACATGCATATTCCGCTATCATAGACAGTAATATCACACTGCTTTTAACGGGTATAGTGTTATATATTTTTGGTTCAGGATCTGTGCAAGGGTTTGCCACAACACTGATCATAGGTATTATAAGTTCTTTATTCTGTGCTATCTTCATCACCCGATTATTGTTTATATGGATGATGGATAAAAATAAAGAAATTACTGTATGGAACAAATTTTCAAAAAATATCCTTACAAATGTTAATATTGACTTCATAGGGGTGAGAAAAACATTTTATTTTATTTCAGGTGCACTTGTGGTAATCGGGATTATTTCTCTTTCTACGAGGGGTCTGGAAGAGGGTATAGACTTTACAGGCGGAAGAACATATGTAGTACGCTTTGATAAAGATGTACGAACCGATAATATAAGAGCAGCACTGAAAAAAGTGTTTAATGATAAAGCTCCTGAAGTAAAAACCTTTGGTGCAAACAGTCAGGTGAAAATAACAACATCTTATATGATAGATGAAAAATCATCGAAGTCAGATTCTGTTGTTGAAACAAAGCTTTATGAAGGATTAAAGCCGTTTTATTTAAATAAAATTTCAAAAGAAGTCTTTCTTGCTCATTCTGAAAACAAGGTGCTTGGAAAATTAAG
>CAZSJF010000076.1:0-9919 GCA_964606705.1 uncultured Bacteroidales bacterium | reverse complement strand
TGTGTTGGGTGTGTTTGGTTGGGGGTTTGCCAGAAAAATATAAATTCGGAGGTAATCTTGTGGCTGCATATACACATGCAGTTATTCCTCTGGTTACAAAATATATTATAACAGGAAATCAGGTAACCGGAGATACAATATTAAAAAATGATGCACTGCCTGAAATTCCGCCATTTGAAGCAACACTGAACATTTATTATAAATTCATGGAAGAAAAGTTAATTCCTAAATTAACATTACGTGTAGTTACAGACCAGAGTCATGTTTCCGGTGCATTTTATGAACCATATACACCGGGTTTTGTATTGCTGAATTTTTCAGCAAAATATAAAATCAGTAAATTCGCAGAAATAAATGCAGGTGTTAATAATATCTTTGACCATGCATATTATGAGCATCTTAACAGAAAGATTATCGGAACAACAGAGAAGCTGTATGAAACAGGCAGAGTATTTTTTATCACCATAAAAGCAGCTATTTGAAAATTATCATGAAAAATCAAAGATATTTATTTGTTTTAATAATAATAAGTATTGTTTTTATTACTTGTAAAAAAGACATAATTATTGACGAACCTGCAACAGAAACAGGGCATATAACATTTGCATTTACACATTATATTGACGGGCAGCCTTTACAGACTGACACAATGAAATATATTAATGCTGCAGGAAATCTTTATCAGGTTAATGACCTTATGTATTTTATATCAGATGTCACGTTTAACAAATCTAACGGCTCAAAAAAAATTATTGATGAATGGAAAGATATTAATTATATTGATATAAATATTCCGTCTACTCTTACATGGAATGTTTATGATGATATACCTGTTGGAACTTACGATTCCATTACGTTTACCTTTGGTATCAGTGCAGAAAAAAACAAATCATTTATGTTTGTTAATCCCCCTGAAGTTAATATGTGCTGGCCTGAAGTTCTCGGAGGAGGATATCATTATCTGATGATCAATGGTAAATGGAAAGATTCCGTTGATTTTGTCAGGAACTATAATTTTCATCTGGGAATAGGGCAACTTTATAAAAGTAATACCATCAACTGTGTAGATTCAATATATGCTTTTGTTCAGAATTATTTTACTGTAAATATTCCGAATTCTTCATTTACTGTTGAAAAAGACAAAACTCTTTCTATTGAAATTATTATGAATGTTGATAGTTGGTTTGAAACACCGCATATATATGACCATAATTACTGGGGTGGAGATGTGATGCAGAATCAGCCGGCTATGCAAATGGCAAATGAAAACGGATTTGATGTTTTTACTATTGGAATAATTCAGTAATCAGAAACTCTGTTGTAATAACGAATGAAAACTGAATTTTTAAGATTATAAAGAAACTCCTTTCAGCCAGTTTTTAATTATCTGTTTACCATATTCTGTCATCACAGACTCAGGGTGAAACTGCACTCCTCTTACATCAAACGCTTTATGTTTTACAGCCATAATATAACCTTGGTCGTCAACAGCAGTAATTTCCAAGGATTCCGGCAAAGTCTGTTTATCGATTACCCATGAATGGTATCTTCCGCAATTGAAAGTTGGCGGCAGGCCCGCAAAGATGCAATCTGTATTATCAGTAATTTTTGTTATCAAAGACTGTCCATGCCTCACTGTTTCCATGTTTTCAAGTTTTCCGCCAAAAGCTTCGGCAATAGCCTGACAGCCAAGGCAGACACCTAGAATTTTTTTGGTTGAAGAATATTTTTTAATAATGTCTATCAGAATGCCTGCATCTTTGGGCAAACCGGGACCGGGAGATAATATAAGCCCGTCATACTTGTCAATAATATCAATATCTATCTTATCATTCCTGAATACATCAAATGACGGAACATACTGCTCAACAATATGAACAAGATTATATGTAAAAGAATCGTAATTGTCAATTATCAGAACCTGCATTGAAAAAATTGTTTCTGATTTTTTTATTTTAATGCACGAAGATACAACTGAATAGTATTTTCAATGCCGAGATACAACGCATCACAGATAAGGGCATGCCCTATTGAAACTTCAAGTAAACTATTGATGTTTTTTGTAAAATAATTAAGATTATCAAGGTTCAGGTCATGTCCGGCATTGATTCCTAAACCCAGGCTGTTTGCAACGTTTGCAGCTTCAACATAAGGCAATACAGCTTTTTTCTTATCCTTATAGAATTTTTTTGCATAGCTTTCCGTATATAGTTCTATTCTGTCAGTACCTGTTTTTACGGCTCCTTCGATATATTTAACATCTGGATCAATAAATACCGACGTCCTTATGTTGTTCCTGCTGAATTCAGAGATGACTTCCTTTAAAAATTTCTCATTTTTAATGGTATCCCATCCCGCATTTGAAGTTATGGCATCCGGAGGATCCGGCACCAGTGTCACCTGATCGGGCCTTACAGAAACCACCAGTTCAATGAATCCCTTTGACGGATAACCTTCTATGTTAAATTCGGTTTTAACGGTTTTTTTAAGCATTCTTACATCATCATACCTGATATGCCTTTCATCAGGACGGGGATGCACTGTTATTCCCTGTGCGCCGAACCTTTCACAGTCAACGGCAAATTTCAGCACATCAGGCAGGTTTCCTCCCCTCGCATTACGCAAAGTAGCTATTTTATTAATGTTTACACTCAGCCTCGTCATAATATCAATAGGTTTTGATATGCAAATCTATACAAAAGCAAAGATAAAATAAGAACTTTCTTATAAGTTTTTTTAATACATTTGATAATTTAAAATACTGCCTGAAATAATATGGAAAGAATTACTCTTTTTACTGATGTGCTGCTTCCCTTGCCTTTGCCTGCTTTATATACATACAGGGTGCCTTTTGAATTAAATGACGAGGTAAAAATCGGCAAAAGAGTTATTGTGCAGTTCGGAAAACAAAAAATTTACACTGCCATTATTAAAAAGATCCATGAAACACCGCCTTCCTCGTATAATGTAAAATATATTTTGTCTGTCCTTGATGAAGGGCCTGTTGTCAACAACATACAACTGGAGTTCTGGGACTGGCTTGCAAAATACTATATGTGTACGCCCGGAGAGGTTATGAATGCAGCTGTTCCGTCAGGACTTAAGCTGGAAAGCGAAACTAAAATTTCCTTACATCCTGATTTCAATAAAGACTACTCTGCCCTTAACAATAAAGAATACATGGTCGTTGAGGCATTGGAATTTCAGGATATTTTAAGTATCACGGAAATTTCAAAAATCCTGAATCTCAGGAATGTAGTGCCCATACTGAAAACCCTAATAGAGAAAAAGGTAATACAGGCTGAAGAGGAAGTGACAAATAAATACAAGCCCAAAACTGAAAAGTTCGTCCGCCTCACTCCCGAATACCAGAATGAAGAAAAACTGAAAGAACTCTTTGACACTCTTGGCAAAAAAGCATACAAGCAGCTTGAAATAATTATTTCTTTTATAAAACTTTCGAAAAAACAGGGAAAACCGGCAGAAGTAATATACAAAGACCTTTTAAAAGATTCCAAGGCAATATCTGCACAGATAAATTCTCTGATAAAAAAGAAAGTATTTGAAATTTTTGAAAAAAACTCCGACAGGATCGAACAATACAATATGCCTTTATCTGAAATAAGCACGCTTAATAATTACCAGGAACAGGCATACGGCGAAATAAAAGAGCATTTTAAAAGTAAAGATGTGGTTTTATTGCATGGCGTTACGTCAAGCGGAAAAACCGAGATATACATAAAACTTATTGATGAGGCGGTAAAACAGGGAAAACAGGTACTGTATCTCCTGCCGGAAATTGCCCTCACGACACAGATAATCAACAGGCTGCACAGGAATTTTGGAAATATTGTGGGAGTTTACCATTCAAGATTCAGCAATAACGAAAGAGTTGAAGTATGGAATAATGTTATTGCTTCAGAACATGATAATACAAAATACCGGATTATCCTCGGGGCAAGGTCTGCAGTATTTCTGCCGTTCAGCAATCTGGGTCTTGTGATAATAGATGAGGAACATGACGGTTCCTACAAGCAGTATGACCCTGCACCAAGATATAACGGAAGAGATGCCGCAATATATCTCGCACATCTTCACAAAGCAAAAATACTGCTTGGCTCTGCCACTCCATCTGTCGAAAGTTATTATAATGCAGAAACCGGCAAATATGCGCTGATTGAACTTAATAAACGTTATGGAGATGTCAGGATGCCGGAAATACTCGTTGTTGACATCAAAGCGGAAAGCAAACAGAAAAAGATGAAATCGCATTTCTCATCGTTCCTGCTGGAAAAAGTTCAGGAAGCACTGGATAACAAGGAGCAGATAATTTTATTCCAGAACAGGAGGGGATTTTCATTACATATAGAATGTGATATCTGCAACTGGATACCCAAATGTAAAAACTGTGACGTCACACTTACATACCATAAGCATTCCGGACAGCTACGCTGCCACTATTGCGGCTACTCTGCCAAACTGCCACACGAATGCATAAAATGCAAGAGCCCACGACTTTCAACCAAGGGATTCGGAACGGAAAAGATAGAGGAGGAACTGCCGGCCTTCTTTCCGAAAGCAAGGATAGCAAGGATGGACCTTGACACCACCCGTTCAAAAAACGCATACCTTAATATCATAAATGACTTTGAGTCCCGGAAAATAGATATTCTCGTAGGGACACAGATGCTAACCAAAGGCCTTGACTTCGACAACGTGAGCATTGTAGGAATACTGAACGCCGATAACATGTTCAACTTTCCTGATTTCAGGACTTTTGAAAAAAGTTTTCAGCAGATCGCACAGGTAAGCGGCAGGGCCGGAAGAAAAAACAAGCAGGGAAAAGTCATAATACAGTCTTTTAACCCCTATCATTCTGTTATACAATATGCAGTAAGCAATGACTACCTTTCAATGTATAAAAGCCAGATTCTTGAACGCAGGAACTTCAGGTATCCGCCATTCTACAGGCTTATCAAGATAACACTAAAACATAAGGATCAGGATATACTGAATGAAGCAGCTCCGGCACTGGCAAAAGAAATAAGACAGGTGTTCAGCAATAATGTATTGGGGCCCGAATACCCCGTCATCCCGAGAATAAAAAATTATTATTTAAAAGACATACTTGTCAAACTTGAAAAAATATCAGCTATATCTTCATCCAAATTGAAGATATCAAAGCTTATTGACTGTTTTCTTTCATCTGATAAATATAAATCTGTTAAAACAGTAATTGATGTAGATCCTTTATGAGAGATTTTTTTTAAAGAAACATTTTTTATATCTTTGAATCATAAACCTAAAAAACTGTATTATGAAAACTAAATTATTTATTATCACGGTAATATTACTTCCTTTACTGGGTAAAGGGCAAATAGCATCTTCAGTTGCTGACGGCAACTGGATGAACCCGCTTACATGGGATTGCATGTGTATACCAACTCCCGGGTATAATATATTTATCAACCATAATGTAACACTTGATACAGGTTTCCCATATACTTCCGGCGGTATTATGATCAATACCGGAGCTTCGCTTATTGATGATGGGAATGGCAGAGATATATGGATGAACGGAGGCTTGCTTGAAAACAACGGCACAATAGAGGTCAGATATTTATATACACAGTCAGGCGCTTTTAACAACCACGGCACAATCACTGCCCATGCATTTTTAAATAGTGTTGATGTTTTCGTTAATACAGGATATGTAGAAGATGTGGACAGCCTATATAACAACGGGGTTATAATGAATGAAGGGGAATTCCTGAATATTGACAGTATAACAAATGCCGGAACATTCACTAATAACGGAATGTGTGAATATAATCTGTTTACAAATACAGGGCAATATACCAACACCGGGGATCTTTTAATTAATGATATTACAAATACAGGTACTTTTACAAATTCTGACACAATATGGACAAATAACAGCTTTTGGAATACAGGGGTCTTTGATAATCAGGCATCAGGTAAATTTACAATTTTTAATGATTTTCTGAACAATGATATTTCAGCCCACGACGCGGTTTTTAACAATAACGGAAGGGTGGTAATAAATGACAGCTGGTATAACATGGACACAATAAAAGGACAGACAGGAGGCTTTATTGTAGCTGATACAACTTACAATTCAGGCTTCTTAAAACAAACCTTTGATTTATGCGATCTCACCTCGCTTCCTATTTACCCTCCTATTGACATCAACATAGGAGTTATTGGTATTGATGTTACATTTTGTGTTAATACCAATGTAAATGAATCAGCAAAACAGGAATGCGTGGTATATCCCAATCCGGCTAACGGCTATTTAAATATTGAAACAGCATTACCGCTTAAAAATGCAGAAATCATAGTCTTTAACTCTCTGGGACAGGAAGAGGCAGTAATGCATAATATAAACGGGCAAAAAATCAGAATTGATACCGAAAATTTAACAAACGGGATTTACTTTTTGTACATTAAATCCAACGAAGAAATTATAACGGAAAGATTTGTTAAGTGATCTGAAATTTATTTTTCCTCTTTGATCCTTTTCTCGATAGCAGAAGTGGAATAACCCGGAACCAGGTCAATGGTTATTATTTTGCCGCCGTTTGCCTTTATAATATCCGCACCAACTATGTCATCAGGTTTATAGTCACTGCCTTTTACAAGAACATCAGGATTGATGAATTTTATCAGCTCATAAGGGGTTTCTTCATCAAACAATATAACTGCATCAACAAAACTTAATGAGGCAAGAATCATCTTTCTGGAGTTTTCATCATTAACAGGGCGGCTTTTGCCCTTTATCTTTTTTACGGACATGTCGGAATTCAATCCTATGATCAGCACATTACCCAGGTCGGAAGCTTTTGACAGATAATCAATATGCCCCAGATGTAATATATCAAAACATCCGTTTGTAAAAACTATTTTTCTGCCAAGAAAACGCCATACTGCAATCCGTTTGGATAAAACTTCTTTAGTATATATTTTGTTTCCTGTTATTTCAAGCCTTTGCATCTTTTCTGTACTTTTTATTTGTTAAAAACAAAATCAGTAACGATAAAGAACCCAATATAATGATAAGTAAAGTTTGAGAGGTATGAGAAATGAATGCATAGGATACAGCTGCTGAGTTATGTAATTCATCGGGTTTAGGTAAAAAATTATATAACTTTTCAAGAGCAAGTATAACAAAATAATGATATGAGCCTATACCTCCTGGTATGGGAACAACTATTCCAATGCTGCCTATAGCAAGAATTGTAAGCCCTGCAACAACACCTAAATGAGATGTTTCTTTAATAGCAAAAAAGCAAAGATAAGTCATAAGGAAATACATGGTCCATATCAGCATAGTATGAAAGAAAAATGCTTTTTTGTTTTTTATATTTCCTATAGCTTTAATTCCGCAAATAAAACCTGCATATAATCTCAAAAGCTTATAATAAAAAGAGAGTTTCTTTATCTTATAAAAAAAATGCCGAATAAGGTAGACAGGAAGAATAATTGCTGATATAAGTAAAATTATTATTACAATAAAACTTGTTATGTTATGAGAAAAATTAACTGCTATGGGATGAAAAACATATGTATAAATAAACTGGCTGAGAATGTCAAATCTTAGAATAACTATAAATATTATAATTGCACATAAGCAAAAGAAATCAAAAATTCTTTCTGCTACTACAGTACCAAGCAGTGAATTCATAGGTATTTTACTATTTTTACTTAGCACCCCGCATCTTGTAACTTCACCAAGCCTAGGTACAGCATAATTTGCAAAATAACCTATCAATACAGAATACAATGTTAAACTAATGGGGGGAGCTTTATATTTCATTGTGGATATAAGAATATTCCATCGGAAAGATCTGGCCAAATGGCTTAAAAAGCCGGCTATTAAAACAAGAAAAATCCAGAAATAATTTGCATTTCTGAACTCGCCGATTATTTTGTTAAAATCCTGTCCTCTTAAAACAAGCCACAGCAAACCAACTCCTATTGAGAGAAATAACAAATACTTAAGAGTGGAAATTATATATTTTTTCAAGAGACCTATCTTATTTTATTGTTGCCGTCAGGAAAAACAACGGATGGTTTGAAATTTCTGGCTTCTTCAAAGTCCATGGATGCGTATGAAAGAATTATCACCATATCACCGACAACCACCTTGCGTGCAGCCGCCCCGTTGATGCAAATCACTCCGGATCCTCTTTCGCCCTTAAAGACATAAGTTTCAAAGCGCTCCCCGTTATTGATATTAAGCACATGGACCTTTTCATGCTCTATGATATTCACAGCATCCAGTATGTCTTCATCAATAGTAATGCTGCCAATATAATCAATATTAGCGCCCGTCACCCTGACCTTATGAATTTTAGATTTTAATATCTCTATCCGCATAACACCACAAATTTAAAAAAATATACAAATAGCAACCAAATATAAATGTAATTTTTAAATTATTATTATAATACAGGGGAACTAAATAATATAAGGTATTATAAAAATAATAAATATAAGGGATTTTTCACATAATAGCTGTTCTTTAAGGATATAAATTTGAATTTTAATCTTTTATCAATCATATTTTTTTATACCTTTGCAGTTCTTTTTCATAAAAAATGATGTAAAACTTAATCCTAAATAACAAAATGAAAGTATATCAGTCAAACGAGGTCAGGAACATAGCACTTGTCGGAAGTGCAAAATCAGGAAAAACAACACTTGGTGAAGCAATGCTTTTTGAAGGCGGCGTGATAGGCAGGCGCGGTTCTGTTGAAGATAAAAACACGGTGTCAGACTACAGGGATATAGAACTTGAACGCCAGAACTCCATATATTCCACAGTTCTTTATTCTGAATTCGGAGGCAAAAAGATCAATATTATTGATGCTCCCGGATGTGACGATTTTGCCGGAGAAGTTATTGCCGCATTAAACGTTACAGATACAGTGCTTATGATCATCAATGCCCAGAACGGGGTGGAAGTCGGAACGGAAATATCATGGCGTCACACAAACCGTAACAACAGCCCTGTTGTATTTGTCATTAACCAGCTGGACCATGAAAAAGCAAATTTTGACGACTGTATAAGCCAGATGAAACAGAATTTCGGCGAAAAAGTCACTGTTGTACAGTATCCTGTCAATGCAGGACCCGGCTTCGACTCCTTCATAGACCTTATACAGATGAAAATGTATAAATTTCCTAAAGGCGGCGGAAAACCAGAAATCACCGATATTCCTGATGCTGAAAAAAGCAAGGCACAGAAACTGCAGAGCACACTTATTGAAACTGCAGCCGAAGGCAGCGAATCACTCATGGAAATATTCTTCGAAAAAGAAACCCTTACAGAAGAAGAGATGCAGAAAGGCATCAAGATGGGGCTTATAAACAGAGGCATATTCCCGGTTTTCTGCATTTCTGCAAAAGAAAACATAGGCGTTACCCGCCTGATGGACTTTATCAATCAATCTGCGCCAATGGCTTCAGAATGTGCGATAAGAAAGACAACTGAAGGCAAAGAACTCAAATACGACATTAAAGCGCCTTTGTCTATGCTCGTATTTAAAACATCTATTGAACCTCACCTCGGGGAAGTTTCTTTCTGCAAAATATATGACGGAGAGATCTCCGAAGGCATGGAAATTGTAAATGCAAACACCAAATCAAAAGAAAAAATCAACCAGCTCTTCGTCATTGCAGGCAAAAACCGCCAGAAAGTTGAAAAAGCCTTTGCAGGCGATATCATCGCAACAATAAAGCTGAAAAATGCCAGAACTAACCACACTTTAACTTCTCCAGGCAATTCTTCCGATCTTATAACACCTATAGCATTCCCTAATTCAAGGATTTCCACTGCCATCAAAGCAAAGAACACCGCTGATGATGAAAAACCACCCCAAACACACCCAACACA
>CAZSJF010000075.1:0-9978 GCA_964606705.1 uncultured Bacteroidales bacterium | reverse complement strand
AATGACGAAGGGCAGGCATTATGTTTCATGGCAGGAGCTAATTCAATTTTTGCAGGCAACAAACTTCTTACAACAAAAAACCCTGATGTGGAAAAAGACAAAAATCTTTTAAAAAAACTAGGTTTGTCCGCATTTGACACAAAAGAAAACAATCAGTAAGATGGGTGATATAAACGAAAAGCTGGATAAGATACTCGCTAAACGCATGGAAGAAGGCAGCCTTCGTTCCTTAAAGCCTAATGATGAAGGCCTTGTTGACTTCTGCTCAAATGATTATCTCGGATTTGCACGCTCACAAAAGCTGAAGGAAAAAATCAAGCAGTATGCCGGCACAGTGGATAATACTTTTAATATTGGCGCTACGGGCTCAAGGCTGATATCAGGCAATTCCCTCTTTGCCGAACATCTTGAATCACACATATCCGAATACCATAATGCCGAAGCAGGGCTTCTTTTCAATTCAGGATTTGATGCTAATATAGGATTATTCTCATGTGTCCCGCAGCGTGGTGACACAATACTGTATGACGAATTTGTCCATGCATCCGTTCGGGACGGTATAAGGCTCAGCCATGCCGATTCTTTCTCTTTCAGACACAATGACGTTTATCATGTCAAGGAATTGCTCAATAATAAAGCCAGAGGTGATGTTTTTATTGCCGTGGAATCGGTTTATTCCATGGACGGAGATTCTGCGCCTCTAAAAGAATTAGCAGAATTATGTAGAGAAAAAGGAGCCAACCTTATCGTTGATGAGGCTCATGCAACAGGTGTTTTCGGCGAACTCGGAAAAGGCATGGTATGTCAGCTGGGAATTGAAAAACACGTTTTTGCCAGGATGCATACTTTCGGAAAAGCCCTCGGGTGCCACGGTGCTATAGTACTCGGAAGCAATACGCTTAAAAATTTCCTTATCAATTATGCCAGAAGCTTTATCTACACCACATTTTTGCCATATCATACGCTTATCTCGATAAAATGTGCATATAACATGCTTTCTGAAAGCAATGAGGAAACCGATAAGCTTAACAGCAACATCCTGTTGTTCAAAGAAAATATTAAGAAACCTGGATCCGTGAATATTATTGACAGTCTATCCCCTATCCAGTGTGTCATAATACAAGGCAACAAAGAAGTACAGGAAACAGCAAAACAGATACGGAAAGAAGGATTTAATGTAAAAGCTATTATGAGCCCCACTGTCCCGGCAGGCAAGGAACGGCTGAGAATAATCATTCATTCATTCAATACGGGAGATGAAATAACGGAAATGGCGGACTTACTGAACAACATTATCAAATCATGAAATACAGGCTACTATTAATTTCAACATTTGTTTTTCATTTATCTTTTTACGGACAACATTCTGATTATAAGCAACGATTTGATTTTAAAGCCCTGCTTGAGCCAGCTGATAAAGTAATCAGCGGAGCCGGACAGACATATATGTCTAACTTTAATGATTATGTCAGTTCTACGGATAGCACAACAAGGCCTGTCATAAATATGATTTATATTACTCCAGGTGCTGACAATATTTCCAAAACTATGTTATTTTTCATGGATACCATGCAGAAATATAAGTGGTATATTATCCCGCAGATAGGTTTAAACATGGCTTATGAAGGAAATCCGGAACTTAATTTTGCAGACAAAGTGGCAAGGGGTGACTTTGATAAAAACATAGACACCTTGTGTGAAATGCTTAATATATGGAATACACCGGTATTTATACGCATAGGATATGAATTTAACGGAATCTGGAATGGATATAAGCCTGAATCATATAAGAAAGCATTCAGAAGGGTTGCTGATGCCTTTGATAAACATGGCCTGAAAAATATTGCAACAGTCTGGTGTTACTGCCCTTTAGCGGATACTGCTTACTATGACTTTATGCAGTATTATCCCGGAGACCAATATGTCGACTGGTGGGCTGTTGATTTATTTGAAACAAATTCTTTTAATTATTCCTCTCTCAAATACTTTATGGATAGCGCCATGTTAAGAAAAAAACCGGTAATGATAGGCGAATCCACCCCAGCTAAAATAGGTGTGCTAAAAGGAGAAGAAAGCTGGGACAAATGGTTTAAGCCATACTTTGAATTTATTAATAACAATGCAAATATTAAAGCTTTCTGTTATATAAACAGAAATTGGTCTGCCAGGAAAAATCTTGCTGCATGGGGAGAAACGAGGTTGTCTCAAAACGAATATGTAAGAAAAAGATTTATCGATGAATTGAAATCAAATTTATATCTACATGGCGACAGTGAGACCAGCACAAAAAAAAATCTAAGAATAACAAAGTAGTATAAAACATATTATGCAACCCGAAAAGAAACAATTTTTAAGCAGCCTTGTTTTTCCTTCATCATTTCTGGTTTTATTATGGCTTATTAAAATTGCTGAAAATTATTATAATTTAAATTTATATTCACTTGGTATTTATCCGCTGAAACTTAAGGGGCTTTTGGGAATAATAACTTCTCCCCTGATACATTCTGGTTTTTCTCATCTTATTGCAAATTCCTCCTCTTTGTTTTTTCTCAGCCTTGCATTATTCTATTTCTATAAAGAAATAGCGTATAAGATTTTTTTCCTGGTATATTTCCTGACAGGCTTATGGGTGTGGTTTTTTGCCCGTGAGTCATACCATATCGGCGCAAGCGGCGTTATTTACGGACTGGCGTCTTTCCTGTTTGCCAGCGGGATTATAAGAAAAAACATGCAGTCGATGGCAATTTCCATGCTTGTCATTTTTCTATATGGAGGAATGGTATGGGGCATTTTTCCAGACTTTTTCCCGAAAGAGAATATCTCATGGGAATCGCACTTTATGGGATTGCTGGCAGGCATAGTTCTTGCCATTTATTATAAAAAACAAGGGCCACAGCGAAAAAAATATGAATGGGAAGAAGAACAGGATGAAGAAAATGATGATGTTATTATTGATAATGATCCTGTTGATTAAATAGTATCTCGAAAAAAAATTATTTGCGTAACATAAGATTTTAAATATCTTTGTTTGCTGTAACTAAAACAAATTTTATTAACAAAAACTTAACCTGTATGAGCAACAGAACTTTTGCAGAAAAAATATTTAATGCAGAAAAAGGCAGTATAGTATTTAAAAAACCGGATATAGTATTATCCCATGACAATACGGCAAGTATTGAAAGCACATTCAAAAAGATGGGCGGAGAAAAGGTTAAATATCCGGAGCAGCTTTTAATTATATTGGACCACAATGCACCGCCGACAAACGAAAAACTTGCAAATGATTACCAGAAAATAAGGAATTTTGTTAAAAGCCAGGGTGTTAAAAAATTCCATGATGTGGGCGACGGTATATGCCATCAGCTGACATCATTATATGCAAAGCCGGGTATGGTGATTGTGGGCAGCGACAGCCATACATGCACAGCAGGCGCTTTTAATGCTTTTTCAGCAGGCATTGACAGGACAGAAACCGCCGGCCTCTGGAAGCAGGGTGAAACATGGTTCAGAGTACCTGAATCAATTAAAATAACATTAAAAGGCAAACTCAATAAAGGCGTATATGCAAAAGACCTCGCCCTATGGATAATAGGATTAATAGGGTCAGAAGGTGCAGACTATATGTCCATTGAATTTCACGGAGAAGGCGTTAAAACACTGACCATATCCGACAGGATGGTAATTGCAAACCTTTCTTCAGAAATGGGGGCTAAAAATGCGGTTTTCCCTGCAGATGAAGTGCTTCATAATTTTCTGAACGAAAAAACAAAAGGGATATGGGCAGATGAAGGTGCCGTATATCTGAAAAAAATGGAAGTCAGCCTTAATGAAGTTTATCCCGTTGTTGCAGCACCACACCATGTTGATAATGTAAAAGCAGTGAGTGAAGTACAAGGCACTAAACTGCACCAGGCTTTGATAGGCACATGTACGAACGGCAGACTTGAAGATTTACGCATAGCAGCTGAAATACTTGACGGCAGGAAAATTCCGGAACACTTTCAACTTCTCGTTATTCCTGCTTCCAAAAAAATATATATGGATGCTCTGGAAGAAGGCATTATCAGCAAACTTCTGCTGGCAGGTGCAAACATATTATCACCTTCCTGCGGCCCATGCTTAGGCACAGGACAAGGCATTCCTGCTGACGGATACAATGTTATATCCACGGCAAACAGAAATTTTCTCGGCAGAATGGGAAATAAAAATGCAGGTATATACCTCGCTTCTCCTGCCACTGTTGCATATTCCGCATTAAAAGGAGAAATAACTGACCCGCGGGGCATTAAGTCAAATGACAAGTTCCCTGCCAAGAAAGAACAAAGCAAAAAAACAGAAATATCCAAAGGAGATGACAGGTATTCAGGCGGTACATGGAACTATGCCGATGCCGACAACCTCAATACTGACCAGATGTTTGCAGGCAACCTTACTTACAACATAAACAGCTCTGAAGGAGACAAAATATTACCACACCTGTTCAAAGGCTTTGATGATAATTTTGCAGGAAAAGTCAAGGCAGGCGACATAATCATTGCAGGTGCAAATTTCGGATGCGGAAGTTCACGTGAACACCCTTCCGTAGGACTGGCATTTGCAGGCATTAAAGCTGTCATAGTAAAATCCGTCAACAGGATATTTTACCGTTCATCTGTTAACCAGGGATTGCCGATAATAGTCCTGCCCGAAGCTGTTGAACACTACAAACAGGGCGATAAGGTTGAAATAAAATTTTCTGAAGGAATTGTCTCTGTCAACAGCAAAGAATTCAAATTTACTCCTTTGCCGGATAAATTAATAGGCATATTCAATGCTAAAGGGCTTGTTAGCTGGATAAAACAAAACTCGTAACATGAAAGTCAGACATATAAAAGTAATAATAATAATAATTTTTTTATTCAGCGGTATTGTCAGTGCATACACTCAAAAACCGGATATCAGCGGCACTATTCAATATATAACTGACAAAATTAATAATAACAAATCTCTATTTGACGACCAGTACGCAAAATATGTATGGGAAATTTCCGGTGACGTAAAACTGACCATTACAAGATACTGGAATGATAATTTTGAATCTTCGCAGTCAGTATTTGTAAAGATGCTGGACATTAAAAACATACAGATAATAGACAATGATGATTCCGAATATTCATACAGCATAGTAATACACTGCATTAAAGAAGAAAAAGCTGTGATAAAAACATGGGAAAACAGCACCAAGAGTTCATCTGTGATTTATATTAAATTTTCGCCCAATAAAGATGTTGCGAGACAGCTGAAGAACGCTATAGAACACCTTATCAGGCTGTCGGAAGAAAAAACCGAATATAAAACAAACTAAATTTGCATTATTTATAATTTAACTTTATTTTTGAAAAAACAAAAAAGGGAAAAGAGCTATGATGAAAAATCCGATTAAAGCTGCAGGAATAATACTGGCATTATTTACTAATATCATCAATATATCCTCACAGGACCTCAACATGCAGGAAACCATTGATTATATTAATGAAAAGATAAACAGCAACAAACAAATAATGGAAGACAATAATGCAAAATATTTCTGGGAAGTATCTGCTGACGGCAAACTGACGATAACAAGATTTGTAACCTATAACGTATTTCATTCCTCACAATCTGTTTTCATTAAAAGCCTTGATGCCGATAAAGTGCAGATAATAGATGATATCCAGACGGCAGAATATTACCTGAGTATAAGGATACCATGTAAAGGAAACAAAGAAGATGTTACAAGGAAATGGGATGCATGCATAAAAAAATCGTCAGGTATTTATTTCCGTATAGGACCGGATCCCGATATTGCGAGAAAACTTAAAAATGCAATTATATACCTGATAAAACTGGGAGAAAAAAATCCCGACTATAAAATAGAAGAGAAAGACCCTTTTGACTATTAATCATACCGGGAGATCAGCCATTCATACTCTCACCTGTTATTGAAACTTCATGAAAAAGTTCAATGTTATCTGGTTAAATATTCTGACAGATTTTTCTATTGCTGTTTTTTTATTAGCAACTGTTATATGGATATACAGTTCTGGACAACTTTACAATAAAAACCTCATATTTCAGGATTATATCTTTTTTGGTTTTCTGATATTATTAAATGTACATGCTTTGTTTCAATTGTTTTTATGTATATATAATTTCTTCAGAACAAAAATGTATTTCAGGGCAATATATTTTCTACTTGCGACTGCAGTAATTATCATTCTGACATCAGTGGCATTCATTTCCTATATAGCAATCCGGGCAGGAGGCCCGCCTATTGACGACTATCACCAGTTTCATAACATGGACAAGAATAATGACACAATACAAAGAGTTCAAACGTATAACAATAAACCAATCATAAGAAATGCAGTTAACTCAATCTTTTGAAAAAAACGGAAACATATTATTCAGGTACCGCGGACAGATTCCTGTAATACTGTTCATACTTGCAGTCCCTGTAATTTATTTCACAGATAGCAGCAGCTTATCCCCTGCCTGTGTCCTGATATTAAATATAATCGCCATTGCCGCCAGTTTAAAGGGCTTGATAATACGGGCTATCACAATAGGCAAAACACCAAAAGGAACTTCCGGAAGGAACACTCAGGAACAGGTAGCTGAAACACTTAATACAACAGGAATATACTCCTTATTAAGGCATCCTCTGTATTTAGGCAACTACCTCATGTGGACAGGAATAGTAATATTTACATATAACATTTACTTTTTCATTTCAGTGACATTGGCATTCTGGCTGTATTATGAAAGAATAATGTATGCAGAAGAACGTTTTCTTGAAAAGAAATTCGGACAGACTTTCACAGACTGGTCTGCCAGAGTGCCTGCATTCATTCCGTCATTCAGAAATTACATTAAAAACTCCTCAGCTTTTTCCCTGAAAAATGTATTAAGCCGTGAATATTCAGGTTTTTCTGCTACAATACTGGGATTTGCTTTTGTAGATGTGGTTAGATATTACTTTGTCAACGGCACTTTTGAATGGAGGCATGCATCCGTTTATGCTTTCTTTGTTTCGCTTGTCATTGTTTTAATTTTAAGAACGCTGAAACACTATACGAAATTGTTTAACCAATAGGTTTCATTTATATATTCCACCGCCATTAATGGTTTTCAATATCGTGCCGTTATACCCCACGGCATAGCCGATATTCTTATTAATAAAATAGACTGCGTTCAGGTCAAAGCCTGTACCTGAAAGCTGGCTTACCCATTTTTTTCCTCCATTAGTGGTTTTTATAATTGCTCCGTTCTGCCCTACAGCATATCCGGTATTGTCATCTATAAAACAGACGGAATTAAGATTCCTGCTTGTATCCGTATAAAGGACTGACCATAAATAATTACTGTGATAATTTGACATACTGCTTTTTAATATTTTATTGCCATCGTTAGTAACAGCATACAAGGAATAACGACAGGAATTATACAAAAATTTATATACACTTTCATATATACTTTTACTACCATAACCGCCAACAGTAAAACTGGTATGATAATTGAATGCATAAGGATTAGTGACTTTCACAGATATTGAAGTTAAGTCCATATGAGCGTAATAGAATGTGTTAGAATCTTCGTATGTCGTTATATTTGAATCTATGACAGTCCAGTTAGCGCCGCCATCAATTGTTCTCATAATTATTCCTTTTAATGTTTTTCTGTTCAGACCAACTATGTTACCGGTACTTTCATCAAAAAAGTAAACAGAAAACAGATCAATATCCGTGCCGCTGTTAAGTGGTTCCCAGTATATTTTTCTTACTTTAAACGTCTGACAAGTTGAATCATCTTGTGAAAACAAAAAAGCAGCGTTAACGATAAAAATCATCAGCAATAATTGTGTTTTCATAAAAATGAAATACTTCAACATTTTCTTAATTAGCAATTGTTATTATTACTGATCTTGTAGCATTTGTCGGTAAATTTTTTTTGAACTGATAAATTATTGATTTGAATTCTATATACAATTTCTTTGTAGAACCGGAGCTGACACTGTAATACACTTTATCCGGCAAATAATTTCCGTTTACAGGAATATCCAACAGATCCCCACCTATTACAAATGAAACGACATAACTTTTTACATCATACTCATCAGGAAAATACTTTATTGTTTTAGTGCTTAACAGCTGCTTTTTTGTCATTGTAATTTCATATGGTAACAAATCTCCCTCAACAGTGTATTTAACGCCCTTTTTCTTTTTTTCATTTGTAGGTGGAATAAATAAAGTGTCGTTTGACAATGGATATTGTGGGCTCACATAATTCAAAACTGTATTATTTTTATAAATGGTATCTATAACCTTTAGCTTTTCAACTACAATAGTATCTTTTGCTTTTTTAACTTTAAAAGTCACACTTGAATCATTCTGTCCCTGACAGACAGCAATAACGCCAATAAGAATTACTAAGGTTGTCAAAAAAACTTTTCCTTGTTCACGCGCGACTTCAGTCGCGTGAAATAAAGGTTTTAATAACACTCGTCTGAAGACGAGCGCAAACATGGTGTTTTCAATTTTATATGTTTTCATAAAAGTAATATATTACATACCTATCATATAAATAGGGCTGTCGTCAATAAATATTTCAACAGGCTTAACCGATAGTATTGACCCGTTAGGGAGCAGGCATTTTATATTTTTAAAATATGCTATCGAGCCTTCTTTTCCTCCTTTTTCAATAACATCTTTCATCTCTTTGGTCAGTTTGCTGCTGTTTGATCTCAGTGTATCTATCTGAGAACCTCCGCTGGTCTGCATTTCAAAATAAATGACAGGCAAAACTCTTTTAAAATAATAACTTACAACTTCAATATTGCCAAGAGCTATGATCGTTTTTTTCTGAACAGTATTGCGGTGTTCAACATTATCAACTCTTACCACCGGTTCAGGTATTTCAATTATCACATAAGGTTTTGTTAAGCAAACCTGTTCTCTACCGTCAGGGAGTTTTTCATAAACCGAGAGCAAAGCCTGTGTTCCGTTATCCGTCACTGCATAATAGGCACTGTCTTTTTTATTCAGGCTGTCCCTTTTATAAATTTTCCCGCCTGTAAGTTCCACTTTACTTATTTTTATGCCAGCATCGGCTTTAATAAATATTAAATTTTGCGTATTCATGTATAGTTCATAGCCTTCAGGCAAAACAGTAACTTTCGGCTTTTCTTTTTTTATTTTATAGATTAAATCCGTTGAGTCATTCTGTCCATGACAAACAGCAATAATACCTGTAAAGATTACTAAGGTTATTACAAAAGTTTTCATTTTTTCTGCCATATACATTTTCATAAAAGCGGCATATTTATTTCACATTTTCGCTTATATCCTCAACTCCTTTATTTGTAATTTTAAGGATCGTCAGATTTCTTCCTACGGCATAACCTATATCAGGGGTAGGAAAATCAACTGAATATAAATCTTCTGTTGTCCGGCTGTTTATACTAATCCAGTTGCTTCCACCATCAGTGGTTTTCAGAATTGTTCCGCCACTTCCAACAACATAACCAGTATTTGCATTGATAAAGTGAGCTGAATATAAATATGCTCCTCCGGTTCTGCTGGTTTGTTTTTTCCAGAACAAACCTCCGTTTGTTGTTTTAAATATTGAAGTATCTCTGCTGAGCGCATATCCTGTTTTTGCATCAATAAAAAAAACCGAAAGGCTTACATCTGAAATGTTATTACCTATGGGATACCATGTTTTGCCGGCATCCTGAGTTTTCAGTATACTCCGAACCCATATCTGACCATATTTCCCATTGACAGGATGCTGGTGTATGGCAAAACCGACTTTTGAATTAAAAAACTCAACTGATTCATATATATATCCTGTATATTGCATTTCCCAATTTGACCCGCCATTAACAGTTTTAAGTATATATCCGGACTTAGAAACAGCATCTCCTGTGTCTGCACTAACAAACCAAACACACCCAACACA
>CAZSJF010000074.1:6529-10086 GCA_964606705.1 uncultured Bacteroidales bacterium | reverse complement strand
TGTGTTGGGTGTGTTTGGTTTGTGTTTTTATTGGCACTTCTCCTGCAAAACTTATTATCGCATTATTTATAGCTGTAATTTTAAATTACTCAGGTTTTGCAGGAGAAGTGCCAATAAAAACAGCCCGTACAACAGCAAAAAATTATTTTTACCAGCATTCGGATGCAAAATACACAGACATAGAATTTGACAATGAATTCACAATCAAAGATGGCGACATCACGGTTTATTACATTTTCAACATAAAAAACAATGGTGGTTTTATCATTGTGTCTGCAGAAAGTAATGTATTACCGGTATTAGGCTATGTACTTCAGGGAAATTATTCCGAAAACACACTGCCTCCTGCATTTGCAGAAATGATGAACATTTACAAAGCACAGCTACTTTATGTGATAGAAAAAAACCTTTCAGCCACTCCTGAAACAGAAGCTGTATGGAATCAATACAGTGAATATTCTGAAAAGATTCTTACAGGAAAATCAAGCGTTTCTCCTTTGCTTTCAACAAGGTGGGACCAAAATGAATATTACAATGATGATTGTCCTGCTGACGGTGCAGGGCCCGGAGGACATGTTTATACTGGATGCGTTGCAACAGCTATGGGACAGATAATGAAATATTATCATCACCCGAGACAGGGAACAGGGTCAAACAGTTACACTCCTGTTACCCACCCTGAATACGGCGTACAATCAGCCAACTTCGGCACCACAACATATTACTGGGCATTAATGGACAATTCTATTGTATTGGCAGATACCAATATAGCAAAGGTTTTGTATCATGCAGGTGTATCTGTTAACATGGATTACGCCCCTGACGGCTCGGGAGGATCCCCTGTAACAGCCATTTCCAAGCTGAAATCAAATTTCAACTATGCAGCTTCGGCAAGTTTTCTTTTCAGATCAGGCTATACTGACCTAAAATGGAAAGATACTCTTAAATATGAATTAAATAATAGCAGGATAGTGCTGTACAGCGGAGAAGGTACAGGAGGCCATGCTTTTATATGTGACGGATATGATGAAAGCGACAACTTTCATTTCAACTGGGGATGGAGCGGCGATTATGACGGATACTTTACTATTGACGACCTCACTCCTGACGTTTATAATTTCAACAGTAACCAGGGTGCAGGAATAGGAATAACACCGCTGACCACGTCAGCGCCTGTGAGCGACTTCAACTCATCTGCCAGGTCAGTATGCGCAGGCAACACTATAACTTTTTACGACCAGTCATCAAACGGGCCGAACAGCTGGAACTGGTGGTTTCCCGGAGGCACTCCCTCAACTTCAACATCGGAAAATCCCACCATCACATACAGCCATCCCGGTGTTTATCCTGTAATACTAGCTGCCACCAATGTCACAAATACAGGCAATACGGAAACAGGTTATATAACTGTTTTCAGCAGTATCACTGCCGCTGCATGCACGCCGTCAACAAGCACGCCTGACAACAATTTCGGCATAGGTATATTCAATGTTACTTTCAACACTATTAACAAATCCACAGGTTCTACAGATAATGACTACCATTACAGGAGTGCAACGACAGGTTACCTTGATTTTTCAAACTCAAATACCACTGTTGTCAACACAAGCACAGATTACACCTTATATGTCACTGTAGGAAAGACTAACGGAGAAGATATAAGGGGTTATATAGATTATAACAATGACGGAGATTTCGTTGATGCAGGAGAAACTGTCTTTATCAAGGATAATGTTTTAAACACACAATCTACAACAGTCAGTATTCCTGCCAGCCCAACCACCAACACATTACTCAGAATGAGAGTGATATCAGATACTCAATTTAATACTCTTAATTCTTGTTTCAATCCTGATTACGGACAGGCAGAAGATTACGGTATATATATTCTCGGCCCTGCAACAAGTTCATGGAAAACCGATGCCGGAACCACCAACTGGGCTACAGGAAGCAACTGGGATAACGGAGTTCCCGGACTTTACACCAACATCACCATACTGGCAGGAGATAACCAGCCCTCAATAGGCAGTGATGCAACATGCGGCAGCCTTACTATAAATGAAGATGCAAAACTCACTGTCAGCAGCAGCTACAACTTATGCGTGAACGGCAATTTCAGCATTGAATCAAGCGCTACAGGAACAGGTTCATATATCAACAATGGCAGCACTATTATCAATAACGGCACTGTTAAAGTGGAAAAATATTTAACAGTGAACAGGTGGTGGTATAATTCAACACCTTTCATAAGTTGTACCAGCATTATTTTCACACCTGTCAATCCCACACACAAATTATATTATTACGATGAGGCGGCAGGAGCTTATACTCAAATAACTGATAATGGCATACCACTGATGCCTATGCAAGGCTATGCCTCTAAGTTTACCGACGGCAATAAAACGCTGACATACAGTGTAACGCACAACGGCGATATAAATAACATACTCAATGACGGAGCACTATCTATCCTCGTATCAAAGGGCGCCGGCAACGGATGGAACCTTGTTGCGAACCCTTACACTTCTGCTATAAACTGGGATGCTGGCGCAGGATGGACAAAAACCAATGTCAATAATTCCGTTTATTTCAGGTCTAACAGCACTTTTAAATCTTATGTTAACGGAGTCGGAAGCCCTATAGGCACTACAGGTATAATTCCTGCCATGCAGGCTTTCTGGATAAGTGCATCTGCAAATGGAACTTTAGGCATGAACAATAATGTAAGGACACACGACACGCTTTCCTTTTATAAAGGAGACTATCCTGTAATAATAAGATTCAGAGCTGAAAGAGGTGATTATAATGATGAAGCGGTGATACGTTTTGCTGACGGTGCTACAGATAACTTTGACGGGGACTTTGATGCATACAAGCTGTACAGCCCTGATTCCTGCTATCCGCAGATATACACCATGTCGGCAGATGATGAAGAACTTGTTATAAATGCTTTTCCGGTGCTTACAATAGACAAATCCGTTCAGTTTGGATTTAAAACAGGTATTGCAGACACATTTACCATTAAGGCTTTTGACTTCGGCTATATTGAAAGCACAGTATCCATATATTTGGAAGACCTGCAGGAAAGCATATTGACAAACTTAAGAACCACGCCCGTTTATAAATTTTATTCTGACAGTGTTTATTCCAATGCAAGATTTATCGTTCACTTCAACCCGTTTATCACAGGCAAAGATGAAATTTCAGGTATTGATGATATAAACATTTTCTCCGCTGATAACACGATTTATGTAGATTTCGGCAATATGAAATGCAAAGGGGAAATAATTGTTTATGACATGCTCGGACAGGAAATAACAAGGAAAAATATTGACAATAATTCCATAAATACAGTAAAGATAGATAAGGCTGGCGGTTGTTATTTGGTTAAAGTAATGACAGATAATGGGAATAATGTGAGAAAGATATTTGTTGAATAAAGGTGGAGATATTAATGAGCTAGTAACTTTGACGACAAAATATTATACATATAATATTTTGTTAAGTAATTTGATTTTTAAAGGGTTTTATGAAAAACCCCAAACACACCCAACACA
>CAZSJF010000074.1:0-6519 GCA_964606705.1 uncultured Bacteroidales bacterium | reverse complement strand
TGTGTTGGGTGTGTTTGGGTTTTGGGTTATATGAAAAAATTAACATTTTTTTTAATCGCACTAGTAAACTTTATAAGCATTTCATATGCACAATGGCGACAGATTTCTGGAATATCAGAAGAAGTGCATTCTTTTGCAGTGATTGAAAATAAGCTATTTGCAGGAACAAAATACGGTGTTTTTCGTTCTAATAATAATGGGAGTAACTGGACAGGGGGGAATGTAGGATTACTTGACACGTATGATGATGCAATTGTCAATTCCCTTGCAGTAATTGACAATAATTTATTTGCTGGAACTTGGCATGGAGTATATTTATCTACTGATAATGGAGTAAACTGGACACCTGTTAATAATGGGTTGACCAGTTGTGATGTCTTTTCCTTTGCAGTAATTGGAACCAATTTGTTTGCGGGGACACATTATGGTGGGGTATTTAGAACAACTGATAATGGTGCAAATTGGACGGCTGTTAACAATGATTTAACAGTTACATTAATTAAGACTTTATTTGTTAGTGGAACATATTTATTTGCTGGAACAAATAATGGTGTTTTTCGTTCCTCTGATAATGGTAATAATTGGACCCCTATTAATACAGGTTTGACTGATGCAAGTATTGAAGCTTTTGCTAAAATCGGGGCTAATTTATTTGCATTTTCTTATGACAATGTATTTTCTTCTATTGATAATGGTGATAATTGGAATTTTGTTTCTTCTGTTTATAGTACTAATTACTGTGCTGTAATCGGGAGTAATTTGTTCGCAGGTACTTTTGGTAATGGAATATTTTTATCAACTGATAGTGGTACAAATTGGACAGATGTTAATAATGGGTTGGCTAGTACAAACATTTTTTCTTTATATTCAAATGGAGGCTATTTGTTTGCAGGGCATCAATATGTAGGGATATCTCGGTCCTCAAATAATGGGTCAAGTTGGGATAATATTTGTTCCGTTTTTAATCCTTTATGTTCTGCTTTTATTTCTTCAGAAGTTAAAGCCCTTGTTACAAATGGTAATAATTTATATGCAGTAGCAGGAGAAGGGTTGTTTTTATCAACCGATGAAGGAATTAGTTGGGCAAATTTTAATACGGTAGGCATAACAACTGATATAAGTAATTTTTATATAAACGGAAGTAATATGTATGCGGTATCTTATGGTGAAGTTGGTACTTCGGGAGGAATATTTCTATCTACTGACAATGGAATTAGTTGGACAGATATTGGTTCCGAATTAAATAATATAAATATTACATCCTTTGCCGTGAGTGGAAGTGATTTATTCGTTGGAGCTTATTATGGCAAAGTATATTTTTCTAACAATAATGGCAACAGTTGGACGGATATTAGTACAAGTCAACTTAATAATATAGAGTCCATTGCTATAATTGGAAATAATTTATTTGTTGCAGCAGATGCTAATGGAGTATATCGCTCTATAAATAATGGTTCCGATTGGTCTCTATTATCAGGGTTATTTGGTGCATCTATTCAAACACTTATGGTAAATGGAACTGATTTATATGCAGGGGATTATTTCGGGAAAGTGTATTTTTCTACCAATAATGGCGATAATTGGACGAATATTAGTCCTCCAACAAATAAACCTATTCAAGTTTTATCTATGCTCGGAGCTAATTTGTATGCAGGAACAGATGGAGATGGAATATATTTATCCACCAATAACGGAAGCAACTGGGTTGAAATCAATAGTGGTTTGACCAATAAACATATTCTTTCCTTTGCTACCCTGAATAATAATGTATTTGCAGGGACTATGAATGGATTATATGACACCTTAGTTAATGCAACAGTTGGTATTAATGAAATCTTTAATATTAAAGGTAATACCTTTACATATCCTAATCCATTTAGTGATTTTACCACTTTAATTATAAATAGTAAAATTGACATCAAAAATTCTGAATTGAAAATTTTTGATTTGCAAGGTAGGCAAGTGAAAAGCATTCAAAATATTAATAACAAAACTATTACTATTGAGAAAGAAAATATGCAGACAGGAATATATTTTTATAAATTAATAAATAATAAAGAAATAATTCAAACAGGAAAAATGATAATTCAGTAATTAATACACCCCCTGTTCGCGCATATCTTCAGACGCGTGAAATAGCATAAAACAAATTGACACAACTGTATACGCGACCAAAGTCGCACATTAACTGAGAGGACACTTCGACATTTCGACTTCGCTCAATGTCCATCCACTCGGTATCCTTTATATCAATGAAAAATATTATATTTGTTTTTATTAATAATACGAAGGGACTTTTTATCAGACAATAATATTTTTTCAAAAAACAAATTTTGTTATCACACAATTACACGGATTTAATAAGTATAAGCAGGGAGCTTATAGGTAAAGGCAACAGCAGAAAGTTTTATGTATTTATAATAAACAAATAGCACAAATAATCTCTGAAAGTTTTATATTTTTGCAAGAAAAATCAGAATTTTTGATTTTATATATTCTTGTCTCTATTCTTAAAAGTAAAAAAACAACACAGTGTTACAATCATGAAAAACGAAATTAAAATCTTTGAAAGTAAAAAAGTAAGAACGTTATGGGATGCGAAACAGGAAAAATGGTATATGGCAATCGTAGATGTCATTGCTATTTTAACTAACAGTCCAAACCCACAAGTATACTGGAGAGTGTTGAAAAAGAGGCTAAAAGAAGAGGGAAATGAAACCGTTACAAATTGTAACGGTTTGAAAATGCCGGCACCTGACGGTAAAATGCGAATGACCGATGTAGCCGATACCGAACAGCTCTTCCGTCTCATTCAGTCAATCCCATCTCCAAAAGCAGAACCGTTTAAACTTTGGCTGGCACAAGTCGGCTCTGAGAGACTGGATGAAATGCAGGACCCTGAATTAAGCATTGACAGAGCTTTGGAACAATACATCAACCTTGGCTATTCCGAAAACTGGATTAACCAACGGCTGAAGAGTATTGAAATAAGAAAAGAACTTACTGATGAATGGAAAAAACGAGGGTTGAAAGAAGGTGTTCAATTTGCAACGCTTACCGACATTATCACCAAAGCATGGAGTGATAAAACCACCAAAGAATATAAAATACTGAAAGTGTTGAAAAAAGAAAATCTCCGGGATAATATGACTAATACCGAACTGATTTTAAACATGCTTGCTGAAGCATCTACCAAAGATATTTCAGAAGCAACCAATCCCAAAGATTTTAAAGATAGTGAAAAGGTTGCAAAGCAGGGTGGCAATGTTGCTAAGGTGGCAAGAAAAGAACTGGAAACAAGAACAGGAAAAAAAGTTGTTTCATCACTCAATGCAAAATCTGTTTTGCAGCTGGAAAAAGGCAAAATCAAAAAAGTAAAAAAGTAACATAACCAACCATTAAGTTAATCTTTGTTATCACACAATTACACGGATTTAATAAGTATAAGCAGGGAGCTTATAAACAAAGGCAACAGTATGCGTGTTACTGTCAGCGGCAGGAGCATGTATCCTTACCTGAAAAAAGGAGATGTTGTGATAATAGAATCTGCTGACATAAACAATCTTGACACAGGGGATATCATAGTGTTTTCTTCGTCAAAAAATCTGGTTGCACACAGGCTTATTAAAAAAGTCAGAACTGCCGGCACATTGCAGATAAAATGCAAGGGGGATTTCTGCAGAAAATATGACCCTGAAGTTTCAGAAGGAGACTTTGTGGGCAGAGTAACAAGTTATGAGCGGAACAGCAAGGCGGTCAACCTCAACACTCCATACAGAAAAAAAATAGATTATATTCTGGCTGTAATATCTGCATGTACTGCAACTTTATTTACCTTTGCAAAAAAGGTGAGAAATATTTTTTGACAGCTACAAGCTGCAAGCTACAGAATGGAGGTATCAGACCTGAAGCTTGCGGCATGCAGCTTGTAGCTTAAATATAAAAATAAGTGAATAAGACACAACATATAGGTTTGCTCAAGCAGGCAGTGCGTTACGTATGGGAAAGCTCAAGAAAGTGGGCTGTCATTAACGCTATTCTGACAATATTACAAGGTTTTATACCTCTTGTAATAATTTATCTCATGAAATTGCTTGTTGATGATGTAACTGCCGCCATAAATGCCGCTGACAAGGCCGAGGCATTCAAAAATGTTTTATTTATAATTGTTATCACAGGCATTGCATCCATAATAAATTCCATCTGCATATCAATAGGCAATCTTGCAAAGGAATATCAGACACAGCTGACAGGAGATTACATGTATGACATCTTACACAGAAAATCCACTGCACTTGAACTGGAATATTACGAAAACTCCGAATATCACGATAAATTCCAGAGGGCAAAAGATGAAGCGCCTTACAGGCCCATAACTATTGTAAACGGATTAACAGAAATCCTCAGAAGCACTGTTTCTTTGTTATTAATAGCAGGGATGTTAAGCTTTATCCACTGGAGTATTGCCGTGATATTATTTTTTACCATCATCCCTGAAATTTTGATAAGGATGAAGTATTCGACGAAAATTTACAAATGGATGCGGGAGCGGACCGTTAAATACAGGACATCATATTATTTTCACAGGATACTTATAGATGTTGACTTTGCGAAAGAACTGCGTTTATTCAGCCTGAAAAACCTTTTTATAAATAAATTCAAAAACTTACGTGCACAGTTACGTAATGAACGTGTTAAAATAATAAGAAAAAGGACTTTGCTTGAAATATCCACACAGACCTTTTCCAGCATTGCTATCTTCGGGATATATGGATTTATAGTGTACAGGGCAATAAACGGCTTTATGACAATAGGCGACCTTGTTATGTACTTCATGGCATTCCAGAGAGGCCTGGGTATATTAAAAGAATTGCTGACAGGAATGGCGAGCCTTTATGAAAGCAACCTTTTCCTTTCCAATATCAACGAATTCCTGAAAATAAAAAGCAATATTACAGAGGCAGAAAAGCCTGTACCATTTCCAAAACTTTTACAGAAAGGCATATCAGTTGAAAACATAAGTTTTAAATATCCGAACAGCCAGAGGAAAGCGTTAAATAACACTAATCTGTTCATACCTGCAGGTAAAACCATTGCTCTTGTCGGAGAGAACGGCTCTGGAAAAACGACTTTAGTCAAACTTTTATGCAGGCTGTATGACATAAACGAAGGGAAAATAGCTTTTGACGGCACAGACATCAGAGAATTCAAAACTGAAGAGCTGAGAAAACATATCAGTGTTGTATTTCAGGATTTTGTTCTATACAACCAGACAGCAGAAGAAAACATCTGGTTCGGCAATGCAGATGAACCTGTAAATAAAAGCAAAATTGCAGAGGCGGCAGGTAATGCAGGAGTGCACGAATTGCTGAAAAATTTACCCAAAGGATATGACACCACGCTGGGAAAACTATTTAAAGACAGTGAAGAATTAAGCATAGGCGAATGGCAGAAAATAGCCATAGCAAGGGCATTTTACCGTGACTCACCTATAATCATACTTGATGAACCCACAAGTTCAATGGATGCCAAAACAGAATACGAAGTATTTGAAAAATTCAAACATCTGACCAAAGGTAAAACAAGTATCATTGTCAGCCACCGCTTCTCAACAGTAAAAATGGCCGATTATATTTATGTTCTAGATAAAGAGAATATCATTGAACACGGCACTCATAATGAACTTATGAGACTTAACGGGAAATATGCAGGTATGTTCAACCTCCAGGCCAGTAATTATGATATATAATGACGACGGATTACCTACTTGGGCACTTCGGTGCTTCGGCTCCGCTCAGCAACCTCCACTCAGTGCACAGAGATTCTGTATAAAGAATAATTTTATTACCTTTGTTTTTGCTTTTTAAAATCTATTCATCAATTGAAAAACAATCTTCATTTACAAGCCAAAGGGAAACTTATTCCTTTAATGGAAGAATTTTTATCGGTTCAGGGGGAAGGCTTTCATACGGGCAAACCTGCATATTTTCTGAGGACCGGAGGCTGTGATGTCGGCTGTGAATATTGCGATGAGAAAGAAGCATGGAGTCTGGGATCCTATTCTTTATCGAAAGTTGATGATATAATAAAACGTATCCTTAAAAGTAAGATCAAATCTGTCGTCGTAACAGGTGGAGAACCGTTAATGTATGACCTTAACTATTTATGCGGGCAGTTAAAAAAACATGATATAAAAACTTTTCTTGAAACTTCAGGCACACATGCACTGAGCGGGATATGGGACTGGATATGCTTGTCACCAAAAGCGACCTGTCCTCCTCTGAAAAACATATACAACCGGGCTGATGAGCTTAAAGTGATAATAGGAAGTGCAACAGATTTCAAATGGGCAGAACAAAATGCAGTCGTTGTAAAAAAAGGCTGTATGCTATTCCTGCAGCCTGAATGGAGCAAGAGAAAGAAAATACTGCCTGCGATCGTCAGTTATGTCCTGAAAAATCCGAAGTGGCGTATTTCGGTACAAACACATAAATATATTGGTATCCCCTAATATTTAAA
>CAZSJF010000073.1:4156-10211 GCA_964606705.1 uncultured Bacteroidales bacterium | reverse complement strand
GACGCCGACTGCATGGAAAAATTCAACGCGATGGACGAAACGCGCAAGGAAAAGACCAAGGATTCGATCGATTTGGATTAAAAGGACGCCCAACAAGCGGCGGCGGGGCGGATCCCGGCCGTCCCGCCGTTTTCACTTGACAGGAAGGCTATTTTAATATATAAATAGACTTTGGGTTGGGCGGTTAGCTCAGCTGGTAGAGCATCGGTTTTACACGCCGGGTGTCAGAGGTTCAAGCCCTCTACCGCCCAGGCTATGCATACATGGCGCGGGGTCGTAGTTCAGTTGGTTAGAACGCATGCCTGTCACGCATGAGGTCGCGGGTTCGAGCCCCGTCCGGACCGCAACTTTCAAAAATAAAACCCTGTAATGCAAGTTGTTACAGGGTTTGTTATTTATGTGGTTTTCAGGATGGGCTTCGGTTAGCTATTATTTCTCATTAATTAAGTTGCATATCTGTCATTTGAACACCTATTCAGCTTTTGCCTTAAACAACACGGAAGTAATAAGTTCTATTAAGAATCCGTATATCATTCCCATTACGTTTGTAGCAACAAACATAGATGTTTTGGTAAAGCCGGGAATGTCTGCCATCATGTTACTGAAACCCATAGGAAGGCTGAAAAGCAATCCAAATAAGATTCCCTGTATGGCCCAGTTTATTCTCAGCGAACTGATGCCAATGGCAAAGCCAATCAATGTGCGGCTGAATATTATCTGCAGTGCAACAGGCATAGGCACTGTACTCTGAGGATTACTTGCTGCAAAACCTAAACACACAAATCCAAACACAACTCCAAGTAAAGTAGCGATAACAATACGTTTTATTTTCATTTTTCCTCCCTTATTATTTATTAAACAAATTTAACAAAAATCAAATTACAAAAAATCTATTCAAAAATAAACATTATAGACTAAATAATTTTAATCATCGAAGACTCCACCCATCCTTTGTTTCCGTCAGGGATTCTTATTTCATACCAGCCGCCTATTTTATCAGTTATCCTTACTTTCAGGCCTTCATGTATCACAAACAGGTCGGTGCTGTTATTGTCAGGAGAACTTTTGACAGTCAATGCAGGATAAAAAATTATTGCCTCTTTTGTATTATTTACGGTTCTGTGTTGTTGTCCTGCCAGGATGTATGCAAATACCGCTGAAATAAAAAATATCATTGAAAACCAGAATGACAGTTTTTTTACAGACAGGCTTTTAGCAAGAAGATATACAAGCAAAAAAATCAGGAAAGCTATAAACACAGCTATTGTTATTTTCGCCCACATATCAGCAGAAAAAATGCCATACAGGCTCTTCCACCATCTTTTAAAAAACAGTTCAGGTATTGCATCTATTTTATCAGAAATTCGTGTATTTGCAACCTTAAGGTTAAACATTATATCCTCATCTCCCGGTTTTAGTTTCAGGGCTTTCTCATAGAACAATATGGCAGAGGGAAGATCTTTTGTCTTAAAATATGCATTCCCGAGGTTGTAATAAACTTTGTAGGATTCATAACCACCGGCAAGTATTTTATTATACAGTTCTATTGACTTCTTATAATCACCTTTCGAGTATGACTGTCCTGCACTCTCAAACAGAAGATTGTTTTCATCCGCATATAATCTGAACGACAGTGCAAGGATTAGTAATATAAACAATTTCTTTAGCATTTATTTAATTTCTTTTTCAATTTTTTTAATAGTTTCAAGAGCCTCGTTATATATTTTATCCATTGCCAGTGATTCATCTCCGGGTGCAAACCTTGCAAATTCGCAATTATTAAGTGTATTTGTAAATTCAGTTATAATATCGCCGCTGATATTTTTACTGTTCATTGCAGCATTGGCGCTGTCAATTGACAACTCAGAAACAGGAATAGTAAGTTTATCGCTCAGATATCCCCACAATGCCCTGGAAATTTCCTCATAAAATAAACTCTTATTATTTTCCTTAAGGTAAGCATTTGCTTTTTTCAGGCGTTTCTGAGCCACCCTGGTGGCTTTTTTATTTCTCATAAGAGCTATATTACGCCTTTTCTTAAGCTGGTCACGCCAGAAAATTACAAACAAAACAAAAAGCACAACAGGACATAACAACAGCAACCAGAAAAGGCCTGAGCCGAAAAATGAATAACCCTGTTTGTAAAACATTACGGAGCCTGTCTTGATAAATCTTATGTCGCTGCCAATATATTTAATATCTTCCTGATTAACGCCACTGTATGTAACAGCAGATTCCTTACCATCACCTTTTCCTACATTCAGAATATATTCAGGTGTTGTTAATGTAGTATATGCCTTTTTTGAAATATCAAAATACGTAAGGACCACAGATGGTATTTTGAATTGCCCCGGATTACGGGGAATTATGACATACTCAAATGTTTTACTTCCGCTGACGCCTGATTCACCGACTGAAGTATTATCAGAAATTTTGGGATCATAGGTTTCAAGGTCAGGAGGAAAATAAATTTTAAAATTGTCTATAAGCTTTAAGTTTCCATTCCCTGAAACAGTTATTTTAAGGTTAACAGCTTCATTGGTTTTTATATTGGTTTTATTAATGTCTGACTTTAAAGAAAAACTGCCTACAGCACCGTTAAAGTCTCCGGGCACATTCTGTGAAGGCAGTGGCAATACTTCTATTGTAACAGGCTGACTTTTTACTTTATATACTGTACCAAAAACATCAAAAAAACTGGTTTGAACCTTACATTCAATTTCTGCAGGCCCGATTGTTATCTTGCCACTTCTCTGTGGTATTAATATGGATTTTTTAAGTTCTGCAACCTGATATAAAATCCCATTAACATTTTCATTTCTTGGAATTATTTCAGACATTTTAATATCTTCAGACCAAAAACCTGCACATTCAAATTTTTTATCCCCTATGCCAATAAGATTGAATCTTGTATATATTTTCTGTATTACATATAACTGTTCGCCTTTATATATTTTTGTTTTATTTACAATAGTCTTTAAATATAGATTTCCACCTTTAATATCTGAAGGACTACTCTGTTTATTGGTATTGGATTGCTGCTGTGAAACAGGATTTCCTTTTGCAACTTTAACAGTAAGCGAATTTGACTGATATGATTTACCATTCACTTCAACAGTAGCAGGAGGAATAGTGAAAGTTCCTTCTTTAACAGCTTCCAGAATATATGAATAGCTATATGATATGGACTGGCTAACACTTCCGTTAATAATCTGCACACTGGTACTGCTTGACTGGCTGGGACCGGATAAAACATTAAAATCCTTAAATGACGGTGCTTTAAACTTGCCTGCATCTGCATTAACAGAATAAACAACTTCAAACCTTTCTCCCGTTGCGACATTTCCTTTTGTAGAAGCAGTAAACTGAATGTTATCGGCAGTAACATGATTTACTGTAAAAACTACAAATACAAGTATTATATATTTTATTAACTGCCCCATTTATTTACCAAAAATAATAAAAATATCACCAGTCTTTCTCTATATTAGTTTTTGTATTATTTGGTTTCTTATTTAATTTATCAATAACATTCTGCTCATTATTGTTCATTGCATTAAGCATGCGTTCGGCATCCTGTTTTGACATCTGCTGCTGATCTTGCTGTTGTTGCTGCTGATTTTGTTGTTGTTGTTGATTTTGCTGCTGCTGTTGTTGCTGCTGTTGCTGAATCAGCATTTTTTTTGCATATTCCATGTTATATTTAGTATCCGTATCTTTGGAATTATTTCTCAATGCATTCTTGTATGCATCAATGCTTTCCTTTATCAGCTGCTGCTTCTGCTGAGGTGCCATGGTGTCAGTACTTAAAGCATACTGCAGGTCTGAATTGCCGAGATTATGATAAGCTTTGGCCTTAATATCTTTATCTATATCAGTCTGTCCGGCTATTCCCTGAAAAATTTTAGCAGCATCCTTATAATTCTTCTGTTTGTAATATGAATCCCCGAGGTTAAACATACCTTTATAGGATTTAGGATTTTTTTGCAGTGATTTAAGGTAGTCTATCTCTGCTTCTTTATATTTTCCGTCATTATACTGCTTATTTCCCTGACGAATATAATTCTGCTCGCCCTGCGGATATGCAGAGAAAGAAATAAAAAATATTATACAAAAAACCAGTCTTTTCATTTTTACTTATTAATAGTAAACTGTTTACTGTATGGGTTTATTTTACTCAGTAATTTATTTTTTCTTTCAAATATAAATACTTCAACAAACAAGAATATCAGGCTTAATCCTATAAAATACTGAAACCTGTCTTCATAATCAGAAAAGAGTTTTGATTCATATTCTGTTTTATCCATTTTATCAAGCCTGTCAAATATTTTACTCAGCCCTACATCGCTTGTACTTGCTCTCACATATATTCCATTTCCGGCAGCAGCAATCTGCTGAAGCAAAACCTCATCAAGTTTGGTAACGATAGTATTCCCGTCCTTATCTGTTTTGAACCTGTTATTTGCCAATGGTATAGGGGCTCCATCTGCAGAACCCATTCCTATAGTATGCACAAAAATCCCCTCTTCTGAAAGATATTTAGCAGCAGAAACAGCATCATCTTCATGATTTTCGCCATCAGTAATAATTATCAAAGCCCTGTTTCTCTTTCCGCTGTTTTTTTCACCAAAACATTTTTCAGCAAGAGCCATAGCACTGCCTATTGCCGTCCCCTGCACAGGCATTATTTCCGTATTTATTGTTGAGACAAACATTTTTGCTGCAGCATAATCACTGGTCATTGGCAGTTGAACAAAGGGTTTTCCTGCAAAAACAATAATACTTATCCTGTCATTATCAAGATTGTCTATAAGCTTTGATATTGCCTGCTTTGCCCTTGTGAGCCTGTCAGGCTGTATATCTCTCGCCAGCATGCTGTTTGAAACATCAAGAGCAATGACAAGGTCAACGCCCTTTCTCTTTGCCTTCTCAAATTTGGACCCTACCTGAGGATCTGCAATCCCTATAATAAGAAAAAAGTATGCAATAAGCAGCAGAACAAATTTAAATACAGGCCTGCTTTTGGAAATATCAGGCATGAGCTGTGAAATAACTGATGATTCGCCGAATATATCCAGAACTTTCTTTCTCCATTTTATCATAGCCCAGAACACAATGACAAATACCGGTATCAGCAGTAATCCGTACAGATAAAATATATGTGCAAATCTTATCATCTTAAAATCTTATTACGGCATATTCTTTAAAACAATATTTCTCAGCAGTATTTCTGCTATAATAAAAATACATGCCAGCAAAGCCAGCGGCAAAAATTCTTCTTTTTTTCTTCTGAATTCCATCACATCAATTTTAGATTTTTCCATTTTATCAATCTCACTGTATATCGCTTCCAGTTTTTTATTATTGGTAGCCCTGAAATATTTGCCATTTGTCATCGCTGCGATCTGTTTCAGTATCGGCTCATCTATATCCACTTTAACATTAACATATACAGGCCTTCCAAAATAATCTCTTGCCGGATATGGAGCCGTTCCCATAGTTCCAACACCTATTGCATATACTCTTATCCCGAACATTTTTGCCATCTCGGCAGCAGAAAGAGGTGATATATTACCCGTATTGTTAATACCATCTGTAAGCAGTATTATGACTTTACTGACAGCTTTACTTTTCTTAATCCTGTTGACAGCTGTTGCAAGCCCATCGCCCATTGCAGTCCCGTCTTCTATTATGCCATTTTTGACATCTTTAAAAAGATTAATAAGGACAGAATGGTCAGAAGTAAGGGGACATTGCGTAAAACTTTCACCACTGAATACCACAAGCCCTATCCTGTCATTAGGCCTGCTTTCAATAAATTTTATTGCAACATTCTTAGATGCCTCTAACCTATTAGGTCTGAAGTCTTCCGAAAGCATGGTGCCGGAGATGTCCATAGATATTACAATATCTATCCCTTCAATAGATACATCTTCCCTGCTGCTGCTGGACTGAGGCCTTGCCAGAGCAACTATCAGCAAAGCCACTGCAAGCATCCTGAGAATAAACAAACCATGATAGAAATACTGGCGCAAAGTTTTCTTCCGTGATATAA
>CAZSJF010000073.1:0-4146 GCA_964606705.1 uncultured Bacteroidales bacterium | reverse complement strand
TGTGTTGGGTGTGTTTGGTTGGGTTTGGTCATCTTAAGAGCAACCCTGATATAAAACCATCAGTAGCTGATATTTTAATTTCAGGGTTGCTCTTAAGATGATTAAACCAATACCATGCAGCTGACAGCGGGATAACCAGCAGAAAATACAAATAATATGGCTGTGCAAAATGTATATTATTAAACATCACTTGTTATTATTATTTGTTTGAGCCTCTGATGGCAATTCATTCTCCTTTGTTGCCTCATGAACAGATATTATTGTATTTTTCACAAAGTCAACAGCATTGCTGAAACTCTGGTCATGTTCGGTTGGCAAAGGCTGTTCCTTGGCAAATTTTACAAGGTCTGCAAGGAAAAGTATTTGTTTGAGCCTTTTTTTAATCTCTTTATTTACATCAATATTATCAACAGATTCAAGTATTTCGCCACTTGTCATTTCAAGAGCAAATATATTAAACCGTCCCTCTATATATATCCTTACAATTTCAGTAAGTTCAGAATGGTATTCTTTAATCTGGTTACTTTGCCACAGCTTCTTTTTCTGAAGATCTTCAAGCGCCTTCAATGCAACTTCATGAGGAGGCAGTTTAGGTTTCTTTTTCAGCTGCAGAAGAGGCTCTGCCCTTCTTCTTTTTCTAATATAATATACAATAAGATATACAATACCTGCCAATACCAATGCACCAAGAACATACGGCAAAATTTCCCTGAAAGTCAGCGGCACCCTTAACGGCGGCTTAATGTCCTTTATCGCTTTTGTAGTATCAACAACTACGGTATTAACATTTAAAATCAAAACATTTGTCTCAGCATACAATGGTGTTGTATCATTGAGCTTTCCATATACAAACTGAAACGGAGGTATTATGTAACTGCCGCTGTCAAAGGAAGTAATTGTTATGGTCTGGCTCAGAGTCAACCCATTCTGTGAAGCCAATGTGTCAATACCGGATCTGCTTATAACCTCAACTTCACCGGTAATCGTATCTCTTATCAGCGGCCAGTTAATTTTATCGCCTTTCTTACATTCCAGCTTTAATTTAATATTTACATGGTCGCCTATCAATATGGTATTTGTATCAAGCGATGCAGTAGCTTTAGGAGCAACCTGTGAAAAAGAAACATTAACAAAAATGCCAAAAACAAAAATTAATATATTTAATATTATCTTCTTCATTTATTATTTTTAATTTTTGATTTTTAATTTTTAATTTATTTAATACCTGGCTTCCCTCATCTTAAACAGGTTTGTAAGAGGTTTTATATAATCCTCTTTTGTATTCAGATGTATCACATCAACTCCTGCTTTCAAAAAAAGCATATTGACTTCTTTCTCTCTATCAACCCACCACTTGTTATATCTTTTCCGCACACTGCTGTCAGAGCTATCCACCCACAACACCTGCCCTGTTTCAGCATCTTTTACTTTCAATAGTCCCACATCAGGTAATTCCGTTTCCCTTCTGTCATATATTTTCACAGCAATGACATCATGCTTATGATTGCTGATTTTCAAGGCATCTTCGAAGTCTTTGGCAATAAAGTCAGATATAAGGAAAGCTGTGCTCCTTTTCTTTATCACGTTAGTGAAATAACGCAATGCTTCGGTAATATTTGTTTCCTTATTGTCGGGCTTAAATGTCAGCAGTTCACGGATTATCCTCAATATATGCGACGTCCCTTTTTTAGGCGGAATGAATTTTTCTATTTTATTACTGAAAAATATGACACCTACTTTATCATTATTATTGATGGCCGAAAAAGCCAATACGGCAGCAAGTTCTGTAATCAGCTCCTGCTTAAGCTGTTTCTGTGTGCCAAATTCATTAGAACCGCTGATGTCTATCAGAAGCATTACAGTAAGTTCACGTTCTTCTTCGTATATCTTGATATAAGGATGGTTAAAACGGGCCGTAACATTCCAGTCTATAGAACGTATATCATCGCCATACTGATATTCGCGAACCTCGCTGAAAGCCATTCCTTTCCCCTTGAAAGCACTGTGATAATGCCCTGAAAAAACATGACTTGACAGTCCGCGTGTTTTTATCTCTATTTTTCTAACCTTCTTTAATAAATCTAAAGTATCCACTTTTGTTTTTATTAAGCAAGAAACAAACTTTCAGATTTTTATACAAGGACACTTCGATACTTCGACTCCGCTCAGTATCCCTCCGCTCAGTGTCCTCTATATTTTTAAACTCTGTTTACAATTTTAAGGAACCTCAACAGTATTAAGAATTTCATTTATTATTTCTTCTGTAGTAATATTTTCAGCTTCAGCTTCATACGTCAGTCCAATCCTGTGGCGCAATACATCATGGCATATAGCCCTCACATCCTCAGGAACAACATAGCCTCTTCTTTTGATGAATGCATAAGATTTTGAAGCGAGAGCAAGGTTTATACTCGCACGCGGAGAAGCACCGTACTTTATCAGCCTTTCAAATTTTTCAAGTTTGTATTTTGAAGGAAATCTTGTTGAAAATACTATATCTGTAATATAATTCTCAATTTTTTCATCAAGATACACTTCTCTTACTATATCTCTTGCTTTTATAATATCTTCCGGACTCAGAGAAGGGCTGGTAGAAGGAAAATCTTTCAGAATATTCTGACGCAGGATCATTTTTTCTTCATCTTTATTCGGATAATCAATAACAACTTTAAGCATAAAGCGGTCAACCTGTGCTTCAGGAAGAGGATAGGTTCCCTCCTGCTCTATCGGGTTCTGTGTTGCCAGAACGAGAAAAGGTTCATCCAGTTTAAAAGAATTGGTACCAATAGTTACCTGCCGTTCCTGCATGACTTCGAGCAAAGCACTCTGCACTTTTGCAGGTGCACGGTTGATCTCATCAGCAAGGATGAAATTTGCAAAAATGGGGCCTTTCCTTACAACAAATTCTTCCTTCTTCTGACTGTATATCAGCGTACCTATCAAGTCCGCAGGCAGAAGGTCGGGAGTGAACTGTATCCTGTTAAAACTCGCTTTAATAGTATTTGCAAGAGATTTAACAGCTAATGTTTTAGCAAGGCCGGGAACACCTTCCAGCAAAATATGCCCGTTTGACAGCAGTCCTACAAGCAGGCGTTCAACCATCTTCTTTTGCCCGATTATCACCTTATGCATTTCCATGTTGATAATGTCAACAAAAGAACTTTCTCTCTGAATTCTGTCATTCAGTTCTTTAATATCAATTGTATCAGCCATAATAATTAGTTTTATGTATTTATAAACGATAACACCAATGCAAAATTATTACAATTTAGCATATGCGTCAATCGTATCGCTGTTAAAAAATGTTAATGGTATACAGGAAATTTTTCAGATTATTTTTTCTTTCCTTTCTCAAGTTTGCCAACAGCATCAGTTATTCTCTGAAAGACAACGTCAACGGTTGCAACACCGTCAATTGAAAATAATTTACCCTGTTTCTTGTAATGTTCAATTAAAGGATATGTCTGATTTTTATAAACCTCTATCCTGTGACGTACTGTTTCAGCATTATCGTCTGTACGCCCTGAATCAACAGCTCTTTTCATGAGGCGTGCGAACAATTCCTCTTCATCAACATCAATAGCCAAAACCATAGTTATCGAGATATTATGCTTTGCAAGCATTTTGTCAAGCATGTCAGACTGAGGAACAGTTCTAGGGAAACCATCGAAAATAAAGCCATTGGAACTGACATATTTTTCAGCACGTTTGGAAAGTTCTTCCAGAACCAGTTCATCGGGAACCAGGTTACCCTTATCAATGATTTCCCTGATCTTCAGTCCCACTTCCGATTTAGCTTTTATCTCTTCTCTTAAAATATCACCTGTTGACAAGTGAATCAGTTTATATTTTTCCACAATTTTTGCAGACTGTGTTCCTTTGCCTGAGCCCGGAGGGCCAAAGATTACGATATTTAACATAATTTTATTTTTTTAATGTTTATTAATTATCTCAAATGCTGACTACCTTATATATATCAGGCAGATTTCTGCCCAGCCCTTTATAATCCAACCCATATCCCACTATAAAATCATCAGGTATTTCAATGCCTGCATAATTAACTTTATAATTCTTCTTAAATGCTTCGGGTTTAAAAAACAAAGTTACAATTTTTACATCATTTGTCCTAAATTTTCTAATGCTGTC
>CAZSJF010000072.1:3640-10217 GCA_964606705.1 uncultured Bacteroidales bacterium | reverse complement strand
TTGAGAAATACGGTAAAAATCCTTTATCCCCTGATATTTATAACAGAATCCATCCAGGCTGATAGTCAGAAAAAAATCTTCTGCCGCCAGTTATTCATTAGAAGATATACGGACAATAGCAAAGGTTGCTCAAACGGAAAATATCATCAATAAAGACCAGGAGGATATTATTGTTAAGACCTCCAAACTTAAAAACAGAAAGGTAGAGGAGATCATGCTCCCTATTTCCAAAGTCATCTTCTTTCGGAATGACATAGGAATAGAGGAATATTTTGACCTTGCCGAGAAACATCTGCATACCAGATATCCTGTCAGCACATCCGTTTCACCGCAGGATATTAACGGCTATCTTAATCTCAAAGAAATCGCCTTGCAAAAGGACAATATAATATCCGGCAACCTGCATAATTTTATTAGACCTATATTATTTGTCAAAGGCAATGCAAGTATTATTCAGGTTCTGAAAAAATTAAACGAAAACCATTACCATTTGGCAATTGTTAAGGACGAGGAAGACAAAAACATCGGAATGCTGACACTGGAAGATATTGTTGAAGAAATAGTAGGCGAAATTGCTGATGAATTTGATACGGAATAAAACAGGTTTACTTACAAAAATTTTTGCGATCTCAGGCTTAAAATCAAGTACCTGAAAATATTTTTCAGAATATCAGGAGTTCTTTATTAGCCTGCTCACAGTAAATGACAAATCTGTAAATAGAATTTTGGGATTGGCATTCCTCTCTATCTGATAAATGGAATTATTAAACTCTTCGTAGAAAATATCAACGTTAGATGAATTTATAAAAGAGGAGAATTTTTTACAGAATTCCTCTTCCTCTTCATTCAGCCGCGTAAGGTTCCTGTTCTGGAAGTTAAGCACTATGCTTTCACGGATAATTTTCAACCCATATGACAAAAGGTTTTTCTGCCTTTCCCTGCCTATAACTGAAATTTCGCCGATAAAACCGATAAGTTCAGGAATATCCATTTTAAAACACATCTGCATCCATTTTCTGAAATTGGTGTAATAGTAGTTATTGTCTTCGTCAGAACTGATACCGGCCACAGCCTTTATATAATTACCCTCAGATAATTTAACTATTTTATACGCTTCATTTTTAGGCAGGGCGTGTTTTTCAGTCAGAGCGGAAAGCAGATATTCATCCGAAATTTTTGGAATTTTTATCAGCTGAGTCCTCGACTTTATTGTATTTATTATCCTGTCCGTATTATCTGATATCAGCAAAAACAGGGTCTTATCAGGAGGGTCTTCCAGTATCTTAAGTATTTTTGGTGCTGCAGAATGGAAAAGCTTGTCTGCCATCCATATTATTACTGTCTTATATTCGGATTCATAACTCTTCAATCCAAGTATTCTTATTATCTCATTACAGTCCTGTGCATTGATGATGCCCTGCTTGTTTTCAATATCTATTTCTTTATACCATTCATCAATGGACAGGTAGCAGTTGTTGCTTATCAATATATTTATCCACTGATTGATAAAATCTTTACTGGTTGGTTTTGACACCTTCTTTGTAGAAGCAACAGGATAAAAGAAATGCAGATCGGGGTGCGCAAGTTTGTTGAATTTAAGGCATGAACGGCATACTCCACAGGAATCATCATCTTTTTTATCTTCACAACTTATATATTGTGCATAGGCAACCGCAAGTGCAAGCTTACCGCACCCTTCGGGGCCAAAGAAAAGCTGGGCATGGCAGACCCTGTTCTGTTTTACAGTTTCTATCAGCTTGTTTTTTATTTTGTCCTGCCCTATAATTTCTTTAAACAGCATATTCCAATGATTGAAAGATTTATTACGCCAGGCTATACATTTTCCCCGGAAGGCTTCTTACTATGCCTTCAAATTCAAGATTTAAAAGAAGTGCTGCAAGTTTACTCACATTATGCCCAGATTGTTCGCAAAGCCAGTCTATACCAGTTTTCCCATGTTCCTTTAATATCGCAACTATTGATGCTTCTTCAGGCGGAAGATTCTTCAGCAATGCTTCTTTTTTCTTCTGTGTTTTTTTGTCTTCATTCCACCCCATTATGTATTTAACATCTTTTGCAGATTCTATAAGAGCTGCTTTGTTTGACTTTATGAGGTAATTGCATCCCACAGAAGAAATGTCATTTGTTTTACCCGGGACAGCAAAGACATCCCTGTTGTATGAATTGGCTATTTCAGCAGTTATCAGAGCCCCTCCTGGTTTACGTGCTTCAATGATAACCGTTGCATCCGCTATACCTGCAATGATACGGTTCCTGCTCGGAAAATTTTCTTTTTCAGGAGTGGTCTTGCTGATATAATCTGTCAGTAAACCGCCATGAGACAGCATTTTTTCTGCAATATTCCTGTGCACAGAAGGGTATATGATGTCAAGCCCGTGTGCCAAAACAGCTACCGTTGGCAAATTGTATTCCATAGCAGACTTATGGGCGCAAATGTCTATGCCATATGCAAGTCCGCTGACAACAAGCACATCCAGTTCCGCCATGTCTTTAACAAGCTGGTTGCAGAACATCTTTCCATATCCCGTAGCTTTTCTTGTCCCGACAATACTCAGTATCTTCCTGTTGTTAAAATCTATATTGCCTTTGAAATATAACATAATAGGAGCATCAATGCAGTCTTTCAGATGTTCAGGATAGCAGTCGTCAAAATAATATAAAGGCGTGATTTTATATTTTTCTATAAATTTTATTTCTTCTTCCGCCCTGTTGAGGTATTTTTTGTCGCAAATAGCATCCGCAATGGTTTTTCCAATACCATTTATCTTTAAAAGACTGCTTTTCTTTTCCTTAAAAATCGCATCCACACTGCCGCACTGTGCAATAAGCCTCTTGCCGTTAATATCTCCGATATGCGGAATCAGGGTTATAGCTATCTGGTAAAGTAACATTAACTTATATAATTTACGTTTTCAAAAATACAATTATTAAGGATATATAGACAATTTTTTTTACTTTTGGTTTTTCATGATGATAAAATTAAAAAATACAATTTTCTTTTTCTGCTTGATTATTCATTTCAGCCTGTTTGCACAGAACATACCCCTGAACAGTCTCGTTTATGATGTAATTGACAGGAACATCAACGCATGTGAAAGCAATTTTCATACATCTGTAAAACCATACAGAGTAAGCGATGTCAATAAAGTCATAAACCTTGATACAATTGAATCGGAATTGTACAAAAATTTCGAACCTGAATTCATTAAAAATTTTCATATTAAAAAGTCAGAAAGGTACATATATGCAAATCCTCTGTTCTTAGCTGAAAATTCTTACGATTTTGCAAATAACATTAATTCATTTCAGTCGGGCATAGGGTTTGGTGCAGGCTGTATTATAAAAGACAAATTCTCGTTTTCAGTAAATTTTGCCAGCTACAATTCAGGTTTTGTAAATTATATTGACAGTGTTATCATAAAAACGAATGTAGTGCCCGGACAAGGATATGCCTATGAAACAAAAACAGGATACTGCTATAAAAATTATAATTTTCACCTGCTTTACACGCCCTCACAACACTTCAGCTTTGAACTGGGCCAGGGAAAGCATTTTTTCGGCGACGGATACCGTTCCCTTCTCTTGTCTTATAATGCATTTTCTTATCCTTACTTCAAAATCACCACTGACGTGTGGAAACTCAAATATGTGAACCTTTTCGCATGCCATAAGGATATAAGAAACTCGGGCGGTGACAGGGATAAATTTGTAAACAAATTTTCAAGTTCTCATTATCTCAGCTGGAATGTTCTTAAACGGCTCAATATATCCCTCTTTGAAACAATCATCTGGCAAAGCGGAGACTCAACAGGCAGAAGGGGATTTGATGTGAACTACCTGAATCCCATTATTTTTTACCGCCCTATAGAATTTTCCTTAGGATCTCCTGATAATGCCATAATGGGTTTTAACCTTAAGTATAAGCTGACAAAGAAAAATGTGGTTTACGGACAGGCTCTGCTTGATGACATAATAATCGGCGAACTGAGAAATGACTTCAAACATATCCTCCACCCTGAAGATTCAACCATAAACTATGGCTACTGGACCAACAAGATAGGATACCAGCTTGGTATCAAAGGCTATGATATTTTTAAAATAGAAAACCTGAGTTATCTTATTGAATTCAACAATGTAAGGCCTTATACATATTCTCACAGGCTGGCTATGCAGAATTACGGCCATTACAATCAGCCTCTGGCTCATTCTTTGGGAGCAAATTTCAGAGAAATTGTAACACAGCTGAAATACAGGTATAATAACTTCTTTTTTGAAGCAAAACTTATCTATTCAATGATAGGGCTGGATTCGGCAAATTCCCATTTCGGGCAGAATATCTTTCAGTCAACCTATGACACCTATGACGCTGCCATAAATAATATTGTGGTTAAACAATATGGCAATGTTGTAGGGCAAGGCATAAAAACGGATTTGTTGTATTGCACACTTAAAGCTTCTTACCTGCTTAATCCTGAAAACAATCTCCTTATAGAAGCAGGGCTGACTGTGCGTAATGAAAAATCCTGCCTCTCAACAAAAAATACAAATTTTTTCTTCCTCGGGATAAGGATGGACTTCCTGGATTATTATAACGATTATTAACGATTATTGCCTGGCGTTAAATTAAATTTTTCAGGAAACCTTGCAGTTTTATCTCTGTAAAAGTTCTCAATAAATTCAAAATCTTTTTTAAAATCACCTGAAGGAGTAATAATAGGGCCAACCCCGCCTTCTTTTATTTTATAGTTCACAAATCCCAGGATTATCGGAAGATTTGCCATCTGAGCAATATAATAAAATCCTTTTTTCCAGTTGGGATTGTATTTTCTTGTTCCCTCAGGTGTTATAGTTACAATAAGGGAATCATACCTGTTGAAAAGGTTTGCAACATATTTAACCATATTGTTACTGCTGCTTCTGTCAACAGGGATAGAGCCTAACATCCTTAACAAAAGGCCGAAAGGGAATTTAAACAGTTCCTTCTTAATCAGAAATTTAACCCTGACACCCAGAATAAAGAATGCCAGCCTGCCGATAAAAAAATCATAATTACTTGTATGGGGTGCTACTATCAGAACAGCCTTTTTAATATCAGGAGGGATTTCTCCTACTATCTTCCAGCCTAAAAGTTTTACAATGAGTTTTGATAATATTTTAAGCATTACCTACAACGGAATATTCCCATGTTTTTTAGGAGGATTTGTCAGGGTTTTATTCTGTGTCATTTCCAGAGCCTGAATAAGTTTAGGCCTTGTCTGTTTTGGCAATATTATTTCGTCTATATAGCCCAGTTCAGCGGCTTTATATGGATTGGCAAATTTATCTTTATAATCCTGAATGGCTTTTTTCCTTTGTTTGTCATCCAGTGTATTTTTAAAAAGAATATTTACAGCTCCGTCAGGGCCCATAACAGCGATTTCAGCAGTAGGGTATGCAAAATTCACATCACCACCGACATGTTTGCTTCCCATAACACAATATGCTCCGCCGTATGATTTTCTTGTGATAATAGTAATTTTCGGAACAGTAGCTTCGCAGTATGCATATAACAATTTTGCACCATGCTTAATCAGTCCGCCATGCTCCTGTGCAGTTCCTGGCAAAAATCCGGGAACATCCTGCAAAGTAATGATAGGAATATTAAATGCATCACAGAATCTGATAAAACGTGCACCTTTAATAGATGAATCAATATCCAGAACACCAGCAAGTACAGCAGGCTGATTAGCAACTATTCCTATTGACTTGCCGCCAAGACGTGCAAAACCTATAACAATATTCTGCGCAAAATGAGGCATTACTTCAAAGAAATGATTATTATCTACAACTATTTCTATGATTTCTTTAACATCATATGGTTTATTGGGGTCATCCGGCACAATAGTCTGAAGTTTTTCATCTTCTCTTGCCACATCATCAGTACATGGTGTTACAGGAGAATCTTCCATATTGTTTGACGGCAGAAAACTCAACAACTCACGTATCATCAGCATTGCCTGTTCGTCATTTTCAGCAGCAAAATGAGCAACACCGCTTTTTGAATTATGTGTCATTGCACCGCCAAGTTCTTCTTTGCTCACTTCTTCATGAGTAACAGCTTTGATAACATCCGGTCCGGTTACAAACATATTGCTTGTATTTTTCACCATAAAAACAAAGTCTGTAAGGGCAGGAGAATAAACAGCACCACCTGCACAAGGCCCTAAAACTGCTGAAATCTGTGGTATCACACCTGAAGCCATTGTGTTCATGTAAAAGATATCGGCATATCCAGCCAGGCTCTGAACACCTTCCTGAATACGCGCCCCTCCTGAATCATTCAGTGCTATTAATGGAGCTCCGTTCTGTATTGCCAGTTTTTGTATTTTTAATATCTTATTTGCATTTGAGCGGCTCAAAGTTCCTCCTAAAACAGTAAAGTCATACGCAAAAACATATACCAGTTTCCCATCAACTTTTCCATATCCGCATACCATAGCATCACCAGGAATATGTTTTTTCTCCATACCGAAATCTGTACACCTTTGAACAACCAAAACCAAACACACCCAACACA
>CAZSJF010000072.1:0-3630 GCA_964606705.1 uncultured Bacteroidales bacterium | reverse complement strand
TGTGTTGGGTGTGTTTGGTTGTTGGTGGATAAGAAAGAATAGATAAACAGCATGAAATCTGTACACCTTTGAACAACGAATTTATCTATTTCAACAAAAGAGCCTTTATCCAGTAAATCATGCACTCTTTCTCTTGCTGTTTTCTTACCGCCTTCATGCTGTTTATCTATTCTTTCTTTTCCACCGCCTTCTTCAGCTGTTTTGTTAAGTTTTTCAAATTGACTGTACAATTCTTTTAATGATGACATAATTTATCACTATTTAGTTAATAATTTTTATTATCCTGATATTTTAGTCCTTTAATTATTATTAGGCTCTTCAAAGGTAATGAGTATCTGATTTCCTTCAACAGTGTCTCCTTCTTTTACCAGTATTTCTTTAACAATTTTGTCTTTTTTAACTTTATATTCACTTTGCATTTTCATTGCTTCAACGATGATGGCTGTTTCTCCTTCTTTCACAACATCGCCTCTTTTAACAGGTATCTTAACAATTTTCCCGGGCATGGGAGAAAATATTCTGTCTGTGTCATCACCAATATCTGCTTTCCCTCTGTTCTTTATATATTTACTTTCAGCATCTATTATTTCAATATCCAGTGTATTGTACATGGTATTAACAGTGTATTTTTTACTGTTTTCCCCTCTTATAAGCTCAACATTAAAAGATTTATTTTCAATAATAATAGAATATACTCCATTTTCAACCATCACTATATCTACATCATAAATTTTATTATCAATAGATACACTGACTTTATTATTTTCCTTCTTTAATAGCTCAACCTCAACTGTTTTGTCCCCTAAACTTATTTCTAATGCCATAGTTTATAGTTTTTAAGCAATTAATAATAATTATTTATATCCTTAAAAGAGCTTTTTTCTTGCCAAAATCTTTCCATCTGTTAACAGCATGTGTGTCTTCTATTGAAGTTTTAGGTGCGTTTTCTTCAAGGTTTATAATATAATCAATATATGCAGCAATAACAGCAACATCATCAATAACTTTTTTTCTTTTTTTATGAGGCTGCATCAGAAAATCCATATTTTTCTCTATAAAATGAGTGTTATATTTCCCTGCAATAAAATCAGGACAATCCATGGCTCTCGCAAGAAAATTGATAGAAGTTTTTACACCTGTGATTTTATATTCATAAAGCACTCTTTTCATTCTGTCAATTGCACCTTTTCTGGTACTTGCCCACACTATTAATTTTGAAATCATCGGATCATAAAATATAGGTATTTCAAACCCTTCATAAACGTATCCGTCAATTCTCACACCAAATCCCATTGGTTCGCTTATATGTTTAATTATTCCGGGAGCCGGCATAAAATTATTATCAGGGTCTTCCGCATATATCCTGCATTCTATAGAGTGACCATGCTGATTAACATCTGACTGTTTTAACCTAAGTTTATTTCCGTTTGCAATACTTATCTGCTCCTTAACCAAATCTATTCCAATAACTTCTTCTGTAATAGGATGTTCTACCTGTAATCTGGTGTTCATTTCCAGAAAGTAGTAATTTAAATTATCATCTACCAGAAATTCAATAGTACCTGCTCCTACATAACCAACAGCTTTAGCAGCAGCAATTGCTTTTCTTCCCATTTCTTCCCTCAATTTAGGGGTCATAAGAGGAGAAGGCGTTTCTTCTATTACTTTCTGATGGCGCCTCTGAACTGAACATTCTCTTTCACACAGATGTATTACGTTTCCATGCTGGTCAGCAAGAATCTGAAATTCTATATGGTGGGGAGATTCAATATATTTTTCAATATACACAGAATCATCACCAAATGAAGCCATAGCTTCGGATTTTGCTGTTTCAACAGCATTGTCTATATCTTTTTTATTTCTTACAAGCCTCATCCCTTTACCGCCACCACCGGCAGAAGCTTTAATAATGATAGGGAATCCTGTTTTTTTAATAATATTATTAATAACTTCTTTGGCTTTTTTGATACCGGTAAGCTTTTCCTTTGTCCCTGGCACAACAGGCACACCAGCTTTTATCATTGTCTGCCTGGCCTTGATTTTGTCACCCATAGTGGAAATCGCATGAGAAGACGGCCCTATAAAAATAATACCTTCTTTTTTACATCTGTCAGAAAATTCAGCATTTTCAGACAAAAAACCATAACCGGGATGAATAGCATCTGCATTGGACAGTTTAGCTATTTCGATGATCTTGTCAATAACGAGATAACTTTCTTTTGAAGGAGACGGCCCAATAAAATAAGCATCATCCGCATATCTTACATGGTGGGATGTACGGTCTGCCTCAGAAAATACAGCAACAGTTTTTATCCCCATCTCTTTACAAGACCTCATTATTCTTAATGCAATTTCTCCCCTGTTTGCTATTAAAACCTTTTTTATCATAATATTTATGTATAAAATTAAGTTTTTTTTAACACTTAAAATTCCTTAATCATATTTACAGCAATTAATATAATTAAGGAATTCTTTTATCTTTATTGTGGGCAGTACTGGATTCGAACCGGTGACCCCCTGCTTGTAAGGCAGGTGCTCTGAACCAGCTGAGCTAACTGCCCAGATTTTTTTATCCGCCTGCAAAGATAAATTAATTATTAATATTCGCAACTAAAAATATTCCATTTAAAGATAACTCCCATATATTCAATTATATATTGTTATAATTATTATTTTGTTTTCGTCATTTTGTTAGTAAAAATTATATATTTATTACTATTCTTTGAAATAATATTTTTTACTTTTGAATTTTATTATTAATAATTATTGAAAGAGATAATCTGATATTGCAAAATATAATGAAGAAGTCATGCACCAAACAAATGGTTTACAAAAATACATTTTCAGTTTATGAAGAATTAAATAAAGTAGCCAAGGATATTGCAATTAAAACCAAAAAAGAAATCACCAAAAAAAGTAAAACAGATATAGCATTTGAATACAGAAACAGGAATGATTTCACCTGTGAGTTGAAATTTGCAGGAGACCTTCTTGTAATGACAATGCATACAAATATATTTCAGTTTCCGCGTGACCATGCCATAATGAAAACCCCTTATATTAAGGAAGACCCTTTAAGGTCATATTGCGGAATAATCAATATGTATAATTTCCTTGCAGACTCATTCAAATATGACAGGATCAACGATGTCGGGTATCTGGTGGCAAGAATATTTATCAATAAAGAATTTCACTATTTTGTTGAAGGAAAAAGGCAGATAGGGTTATATTACAATAATTTTATAAATGAGAGCATTAACAAAGATGCACTTAAAAAGATTCTTGAAACAGCCATCCTTTATTGCATAGACTTTGATCTGTTAACCCCTCCGTATGATAATGTAAAAGAAGCAACTGTCCAGGAAATGCAGGATGACCAGACTGTTTTAAGTATAAAAACCGGTAAAAGGCTTGGTTTCCGCTTTCAGGCTGACCATGATGAGGCCCACCCGGCTTTATAGCTGTTCGCCGCATTTAATCCACAATAAGACCTATTATTACCGTTTATTACCGTTCACCAAAAAAATCATACCGTTTACTTAATATTTCTTGGCTTATATTTAAAATTCCATTATATTTATCATTATGTAATTTTAAATATAAACCAAAAACCCAAACACACCCAACACA
>CAZSJF010000071.1:5637-10220 GCA_964606705.1 uncultured Bacteroidales bacterium | reverse complement strand
TGTGTTGGGTGTGTTTGGTTTTGGGGTGTTAAGTTTCATTCCTGAAACAAGCATTAAAGCAAATCCGATAAATAAAAATTGTTTTTTCATAATTTCAATAAGTTTATTTTACGCAAATATACCGAAGCTGATTTATTTTACAAAAAAGATTTTGGCATACAGAAATTATGTGTTCCGTTAGGAATATAATATTGGTATAAATTATACAATATATTTCGTACCTACGGCACTTCCTGATAATTATGACATATGATTTTTACCGTTATCTTGTCCCTAATGGGACAATTTTTCATAAAAATCTAATTTTACTGCTTTATTAATAAGTTGATTTTCAATCATTTAAAATATATATGGAAAAATATTTGCAAAAAAACTTGACAATATGTAATCAATAGTTATATATTTGTAAAGTTTATTTTACATTATGTAATGTTTAGTTATAAAATAATTGTTTAACTTTTTTAAATTTAAGGAGAACTTAAATATGAAAACAAAAATTGATTATTCAAAAGGATTAAGGTTATTGCCGAATTATTTTAAAATTATCGGATGGGTAATAGTTGCCATTTCATTCATTTATTTAATTGTAATGGGGATTTATTCATATGAAACAGGAGTAGGTTCCTCTATTTATCTCAAGAAAATAACCATGAATATTTTTGGCGCCTTGTTTTTGATTGGGATAGGCATGGTTATTTCGTCCAAAGAAAAAGTAGAAGATGAATTAACAAAGCAATTAAGGGCAAATTCACTAGCAGCAATGTATATTGCAATGATTGCAATAGCTGCCGGCTTTTTAATTTTTGACTTATTTGATACCGGAGATAACAGTCTGTTTTTTAATACCCCGTATTTTATAGGTTTCATAAGTATTCTATATTTATGTAATTATCGTTCTGTCAAAAAACGATTAATTAAAACTATGGAAAAAGAGCTGAAAGAAGACCATATAAATGAATTAACTAAGTAAAAGCAGTTGTAATATGACAAACGCAATAAAAGTAGAACGTGCAAGGTATAACCTGTCGCAGGAGGAGCTGGCAGAAAAAGTTAGCGTTTCACGGCAGACAATACATTCGATAGAAACAGGAAAATTTATCCCTTCAACAATGCTGGCCTTTAAAATTGCAAAAGTGTTTAATATGAAAGCTGATGACCTTTTTCATCTGGAGGAAACGGATTAAGGCATGATTTTTGTAATTAAAATTTTATTATATTAACACTTTGGTATTTTTTACTTATTTTGTATTTTGGGCTAAAGCCCTTTGTTGATAGGAGACTTAGCCACGACCTTTGGTAGCTGAGCGTAGCCGAAGCTAAGGTCGTGGTAATTGATAACCCCATAACATCAAGGACTTTAGTCCAATAGTAAAAAAACACCAAAATATTGTTAAATCAAATAAACTAAAATTTATTATTATGCGAATTTTTTATGTTTTATCAGTAATCATGTTGTTTGCCTTTTCATCAGGCAGCAGGGTCTTTGCACAGAAAGTTTTTTCTGTCCAGTATGAATCTCAGGCAGATGTAAAGGTTTACGTTTGTCAGTATGAATCACAGGCCGACCTTAAAGTTTACAAAGAGCAGTACGAATCGCAGGCCCAGGGTAATGAGGGGAAATGGTTCTTTGTAGATTACGAGTCACAGGCGGATAAGAAGATCTACTTCGTGAATTACGAATCGCAGGCAGACCTTAAAATCTATTTTGTGGATTATGAGTCTCAGGCAGGATGGAATAATAAGCAAAAGCAGCATCTCTTGTATTAATTGATCTCGACATTCGATATTCGTTGTTCCTTGTTCGATATTCAATTCTATATTATCTGCAGAAAATATTATATTTCAGTATGCAGTATATCGCCCTGAAACCGTCTTTCCAGTTTATTTTTTTCCCTTCCTTGTATGTCCTGCCATAATAAGAAATGCCGACTTCATAAATTTTTACGTCACGCACACGGGATATTTTAGCAGTGACTTCAGGCTCAAAGCCAAAGCGGTTTTCTTTAAGTTTTATTTTCTGAATTATTTCAGTCCTGAACATTTTATAGCAGGTTTCCATATCCGACAGGTTGAGATTTGTAAACATGTTTGAAAGAAAAGTGAGAAATTTATTACCCATAGTATGCCAGAAAAACAAAATGCGTTTCGGGTTGCCGCCCAGAAACCTTGATCCGTAAACAACATCAGCAGTATCATAAAACACAGGCTCAAGAAGCAGATTATAATCATTCGGGTCATATTCAAGGTCGGCATCCTGAATAACGAGATATTCTCCTGTGGCACATTCTATTCCCCTGTGTAATGCCGCACCTTTACCTTTGTTTTTCTCCTGGCAAAAAAACCGTATACCCTGTCCCGGATTATCATTTATATATTTTTCTACTGCATGTTTTGTATTATCCTTGGAACAATCATCAACAATAATTATTTCCTTTTCAATATTATTTTTCAAACGTACAGATGCGATTTTATTCAGAATAAGATGAATTGTTCTTTCCTCATTGTAAACAGGAATAATTACGGATAATTTTTTTAATGTCATAATAAAATATTTTTTATCTCATGTTACACAAATCTGTTTTGCCTCTGCATAACACCAGTTATTTCAATATTATTTCATAATCATCAATGAATGCTGTCTCTTTAGCAGGGTTCCATAAATAAACACATAAAACCGCATCAGGAGGCTGTATGTCCGGCAATCTCAACTCCCCTTGAACCTGAGTCCATTCATAAGGCTTTTTTATAAAATCTTTTAACGGAATGCCAATCCATGCCAGATTTTCACCCTTACTGTTCACAACCTGTGCCACCAGACTTAAATCCTTAACCGGAAGCATATCTACTTTACACCATGCACTAAATGACACCGCCTGTATTTTTTTCTCTGCAATATCTTTTAACAAACATGAATACCCATAACTATATTCAAACGCAGAATCTACTTTGCATAAATATTTCCCGGAATGGCCTTCTCCTTTAATAATTGTTGGATTACCCGGCATCCATCCTATAAGCATATCTATATCATTTTTTAAAACTAATCCGTCAGGATTTTCTTTTTTCTTCCCGCATGAGGAAAACATTAATATGCTGACAACAGCAATAACAAATATTTTTTTTGTATTCATATCTTAATTAATTTTATAAAACTATCTGCTTAATTAAAATTCTGATTATCAAATAATTTTTCATCTTTAGCTTCTGATTCCTTATATTTATTACAATCTGTTTCAACAGAAAGTTCATTCAGAGGCTTTTCAAAGTCATTTTTCTTTACTCCCAGAGAGGGGTCTGCATAAACTTTCTGCATATATAACGCCCATATAGGCAGGGAAGTGTTTGCGCCCTGTCCTAAAAATATCCCCCTGAAGTGAGCGGCTCTGTCTTCACATCCGACCCATACGCCTGTAACAAGATCAGGAGTAATTCCAATGAACCATCCGTCAGACTGATTCTGCGTTGTACCTGTCTTACCTGCAATAGGATTGGTAAAACCATATCTGAACCTTAATCTTGTTCCTGTTCCGTAATCAACAACGCCCTGCAGGAGACTTACCATCAGGTAAGCTGTTTCTTCACTCATAGCTTCATGCTGTTCAGGGATAAAATTTTCCAGCACATTACCATTCCTGTCTTCTATCCTCGTAATAAAAACAGGCTGATTGTAAATACCTTTATTTGCAAAAACGCTGAATGCGCCTGTCATTTCACATACTGACACATCAGGTGTGCCAAGACATATGGAAGGCACGGTATCAATGGGGGTTGTTATTCCCATCTTGTATGCCAGTTCAATAACGCCCTGTGGTGACAATCGTTTCATCAGATAAGCTGAGATATAATTTACCGAATTTGCAATGGCCCATTTTAAAGATACCATTTTGCCCTCTCCTTCATCATCGGAATTTTCAGGGGTCCATTTCTGTCCGGTAGGAAGGTCAAAAGTAACAGGAATATTAGGCACCTGCTTGCAGGGCGAATATCCCAGTTCCTGCAGAGCCAGGGCATACACAAAGGGTTTAAAAGTAGAACCTACCTGCCTTCTTCCAACAATCACATGGTCATACTGGAAATATTTATAATCAATACCTCCGACATAAGCCCTTATAAAACCTGTCTGCGGCTCCATTGACATAAGCCCGCACTGCAGAAAAAATTTGCTGTATCTTATTGAATCCATGGGGCTCATGACAGTATCTATCTCCCCTTTCCACGAAAACACCTTCATCCTGACAGGAGTGTTGAAAATTTTCAGTATCGTATCGGGATGCACCATCGCTTTTTTAAGGTTCCTGTACCTGTCAGTCCTTTTCATCGCATCTCTCATAATCCTGTCTATCTCTTCCTGTGTCACATTACAGAAAGGGGCATTTTTCTTGCCTTTCCAGTGATCAAAGAACTGTTTCTGAAGGTCGCCGCCAAGATACTGCCTGACAGCCTCTTCAGCATATTTCTGCATTTTTGAATTGATGGTTGTATAAACTTTCAAACCATCTTTGTATAAATCATAAGGCTTGCCGTTAGGTTTTTTACAAAGATGGTTTGAAAGTTGACACAACCAAACCAAACACACCCAACCC
>CAZSJF010000071.1:0-5627 GCA_964606705.1 uncultured Bacteroidales bacterium | reverse complement strand
TGTGTTGGGTGTGTTTGGTGTTGGGTGGCAGTTCAAAGGGAGGCGGAAGCACAATAACACAACAGCTGGCCAAGAATCTTAATCCCTGAGGTATTCCCTGAAATATGTAGCCAGCCCTACTGTATGATCCTGCACCTGATAATGCGACATATCAAGAGGCAGGCTTTTTATGGAATCATACTGCTCCTTTTTTATAAAATCATATTTCACCATTTGTTTAAGCACAACCTCTCTTCTCTTTGCAGCTCTTTCGGGATTACGTACAGGGCTATACCACGTAGGTGCCTTAAGCATTCCGACCAGCATTGCAGCTTCCTGAATATTTAATTCAGATGGTGCCTTGTTAAAGTACGTCCTTGCTGCCGATTTGATTCCGTACGTCTGGCTGCCAAAAGGAACTGTATTGAAATACATTGCAATAATTTCTTCTTTCGTATATCCTCTCTCCAGCCTTACTGCAGTGATCCACTCTTTAAATTTGACAAATATGACTTTAAGAACAGATGCATTTTCATCTCTGGGAAAAAGATTCTTGGCCAGCTGTTGTGTTATTGTGCTTCCGCCTCCCTTTGAACTGCCTGTAACAACACCAAAGACAGCCCTATACAACGCTTTCATATCTATGCCGGGATGCTTCTCAAATCTTACATCCTCTGTTGCAATCAGGGCATGTATCAGATCAGGCGATATTTCCTGATAATCAACATTAGAGCGGTTTTCAATATAATATTTTCCTATAAGTACCTGATCAGCAGAGTATATCTCAGTAGCTAGAAAACTTTTAGGGTTCTCCAGTTCCTCTATACTTGGCATGAACCCAAGCCATCCCATAGAAACAGATATGAACAACAACACGAGAATTACTAATGAACACAGGTATGCTATCCATAGTTTTTTAATTTCCTTTTTGAAATTTTTATCCATTTCTCAGATGAAATTAAAGTTTTTCTATTAGAGTTTATACCGAATAAGGTATTTTATTGAATTTATATATTAAAATATGCTTTGTGTGGCTTTGTGTCTTCTTAGTGCAACTCCGTGTAATAGCTATTTCACAGAGGTTCACAGAGTTTTCACAAAGGTTCACAAAGAAATTACACATATTTAATTGTTTATATTTTTTTCAAAATAAACACTATATTTTAATTCGGTATAAACTCTATTTTTATCCCTATATCAATAATTCCTTTCAGATTTTCTTCCCTCATGCCCTGCTCAAAAATAAAAGAATAAGTACCTTTTCGCGGAAATTTCAGATTTGGCTTTAAAAGAAACTGATTATCTTTTATCTTGCCTATGCCTTTCCCGTTCCACTTGCCTTTAGAATCTGCAAGAAAACATTCAACAGTATCACGGACAACCTTGCCGTCAGGATATAAGGTATTCAGAAAAAGAAATATGTTACAGTAAGAATAATCCGTTGTATTTCTCAGGTTGATGTAAAAATTATACAGGGAGGCAGTATCTGTTATGTTAACATCAAATTTCTTTGCATCTTTTATATTCCATACACCTTCAGAAATTTCTTTATTTTTTTCATAAATATTATTATTCTTACATGACAGGAACAATGTAATTGCAATCAATATAATTATTCTACCGGTATTCATAGAGTTATTCCAGATTATCAAATTTTGTCAGATCTTCCAGGTCTGTGATGCTTTCATACCCTGTTTTCTTTTCTTTTACTTCTGCAAATTCCTCAAGGTTCTCAGGGATAATATTTTTCTGATTCATTTCAATTATTTTCTTCACTTTATCAACGGGAATGACAAATGAATTTGCATGATCATTAATATATGAATAGCTCATTTTCTTTTTAAAAACATCTGTCTTACTATGGGATGCATCTCCATGTTTTGTTTTTAAAATGATGTTGGGATTAGGAAAATCCTTCAATGCATCCAGGTAACATTCATATTCGTAATTAAGGCAGCACTTCAGCTTGCTGCACTGCCCCGTGAGCTTCTGCGGATTCAGTGAGAGCTGCTGCTGGCGTGCGGTATTAGTTGAAACAGACCTGAAATCAGACAGCCATGTTGTACAGCACAATTCCCTTCCGCATGAACCTATGCCGCCCAGCCTGCTGCTTTCCTGACGCGCCCCTATCTGCTTCATTTCTATCCTGACCAAGAATTCCCCTGCCAGTACTTTTATAAGTTCCCTGAAATCAACCCTTTCATCAGCAGTGTAATAAAAAATAGCTTTTGTCTTATCACCCTGGTATTCCACATCATTGATCTTCATATCCAGCGCCAGTTCGGCAACTATTTTTTTTGACCTGATTAGTGTGAAATTTTCAAGTTCAATGGCTGATATCCACTTCTCTATATCAGATAATTTGGTTTTTCTGTATATTTTCTTTATTTCAGGTGAATCAGGAGCTATTTTTTTCTTTTTCATCTGTATCTGCACCAGTTCCCCAGTCATAGTAACTATTCCTATGTCATGGCCGGGCGAAGCTTCAACAGCAACAATATCACCTATATTTAACTTTATTGCATTAACATTCCTGTAAAAATCCTTCCTGCTGTTTTTAAACCTGATCTCAACACAATCAAAAGGCTTAACACCCTCAGGCAAACTTATATCCTTTAAAGTATCAGTGGCATCAAACTTGCTGCACCCGCTTTTATAGACAGGGATGTCCCTTCTGCTGATCTTATCAGGATGGCAACGGCAACCTCTGTTTATAAATTTGTTATTTCCGGTTTCCATAAATAATTTTCAGACTATATTTTACCATTCATAAGGTACAAAGTTAATAATTTATACTGAAACATAACAGGTTTACAAAAATTATAAATTTGTTTAGTCCAATATATCTGAAACTAAGTATCTTTGTAACCAAATAATCACACATACACTATGCCGGGCATCAAAAAAAAGCCTGATATCAGGCAAAAGCAAGCTTCCCCGAAAACAATTTTTATTATCATATCCGGCTTAGTATTGCTTACCGTCATACTATTTTCAAATTCAATAAAGAATGATTTTGTTGACCTTGATGACCCGCAATACATCAAAAATAATTATGTCATTAAAAACCTATCCTCTGAAAACATAAAGACCATTTTCACTTCGTGTAAACAGCCTTTTTCTGTTGGCAATTACCATCCGCTGACAACTTTAGCCAATGCCGTTGAATATAAATTATGGGGGCTGAAACCCGCCCGCTTTCATGCTGTAAACCTGTTTTTTCATATATTAAATGTCATTCTTGTCTTTTTCTTTATCTATCTGCTTACAGGAAAAATGTGGGTTCCGGCAATAGTATCCCTGCTGTTCGCGATACACCCGATGCACGTTGAATCGGTCTCATGGATATCAGAGCTGAAGGATGTTATGTATTCATTTTTTTACCTCGGCGCACTGATATCATACATATATTATCTCCGAAACAAAAGCCAGGTTAAATTCCTGATAATATGTTTCATATTGTTTGTCCTGTCGCTGCTATCCAAATCCGCCGCTGTTTCATTGCCTTTGCTGCTTCTGCTACTGGATTATTATAAGAACAGAAATTTCAAAACACCTGTATTTACCGAAAAAATTCCTTTTTTTATTATGTCTTTTATTTTCGGTATAGTGGCTATTACATCACAGAAGTCAGCAGGTGCGGTAAGAGACCTAAATGCTGAATTTTCTCTGATAGAGAGAATATTTGTCGTCTGCTACTCAACAATGTTTTATGTCATCAGGATGTTTGCCCCTGTAAAACTATCCGCCCTTCATCCATATCCCGAAAGGATAAACGGCATGCTCCCTGCTGAATATTACATAGCACCCGTTTTCGTCCTGCTGCTGATATTCCTGATATATAAAGCAAAAAAACACAAACAGTTGCTGATATTCGGCACGTTGTTTTTCCTTATCACCATATCTCTTGTATTACAGGTAATTCCTGTGGGACAGGCTGTTGTTGCAGAAAGATACTCATATATCCCCTATATAGGGTTGTTCCTGATAATAGCACAGATTTCTTCCTATTACTATAAAGAAAAGCCTAAAATCAGGCCTTTGCTTTATGCAATACTGGGAATTTATATTGTCTTTTTTTCTGTTACCACATGGAACCGCAACAAAGTATGGGCAAACAGCACAACCCTGTTTGATGATGTGATAAAAAACAACTCCAATGTATCTCTGGCATACAACAATAAAGCTGTTGCAGAATTCAACGCCCAGGATTATGCCGGAGCCATTAAAGACTATGATAAAGCAATTGAGTTGAGGCCTCGTCATCCTAATGCATACTGCAACCGCGGTGCCGCCAAATATAATCTGCAGGACTATGAAGGTGCATTGAAAGATTTTAACAAAGCTCTGGAAATAGACCCTACGTATGCAGAAGCGTATAAAAACAGGGGTGTCCTTTATTACAGGGCAAAAAATTATGCTGAATCTGTAAATGATTACACTCAGGCTATAAAATATAATCCCACTGATCCCGTTTTATATTATTACAGGGGCGTTTCAAGATCTTATATCAACGACATGAACGGAGCATGCGAGGACTGGAACAAGGCATTAAGCATGGGAGAACAGAAAGCATTAAAGAAAATACAACAATACTGCAAATAAATGTAAAAATCAAAAATTAAAATGCAAAATGGACGGATTACAAATTTGTGTCAACTAAAATAACATTTACACTTTAAATTCTATAACAAAAATATAAAACGCAGAATGATTATAAAATTAATTCAGATGTCATTAAAATCGCAGAAAAAACATTTTACATTTTAAATTATAATTTTGCATTTTGATTTTTAAATTTTGAATTACAAAATAGACCGCATGATAAAAGTAGTTACCATAATCGGGGCAAGGCCGCAGATAATAAAAGCTGCTGCACTGAGCCGCGCTATACGCAGCAAATTCCATGATAAGATCCATGAGGTAATTGTGCATACAGGACAGCACTACGACGAAAACATGTCAAAAGTATTTCTTGACGAACTTGAAGTGCCGACACCCGATTACAACCTTAATGTAGGCTCGTCAACACACGGAAGGCAGACAGCACTTATGACTGAAGGTATCGAAGAAATCCTGCTGAAGGAAAAACCTGATTTCATAGTCCTTTACGGAGATACCAACTCAACACTTGCAGGCGCTGTTGCCGCATCGAAAATTCATGTGCCTGTTATCCACATAGAAGCAGGGCTGAGGTCTTTCAACAAATCAATGCCTGAAGAGATCAACAGGATATTATGCGACCATGTCTCCACTTTGCTCTTCTGCCCTACAAAAACCGGATATAACAACCTGATTGCAGAAGGTTTCAGACATGGCACGAAACCGCCTTACAGCATTAACAATCCATGCATATATCACTGCGGGGATATAATGTATGACAACAGCATACACTACTCAAAAATTGCAGAACAGAGATCAGACATAATGAAAAACAACGGACTTAAAACAGGAAGATTCGTTCTGTGCACCATACACCGCGACAACAATACCGACGACCCTGAAAGGCTGAATTCAATCTTCGGCACCCTGGATGAAATATCATTAAAAGACAATACAGACATTGTGTTTCCGGTGCATCCCAGGACAAAAAAGATGATGGAAATAAATCTTAAGAAAGACACCAAAAACCAAACACACCCAACACA
>CAZSJF010000070.1:9963-10280 GCA_964606705.1 uncultured Bacteroidales bacterium | reverse complement strand
GAATTCTCAACCAAACCTACCAAATACTAACTCAAACCCGCCAAATACTAATTGGGGGTTGACTTTTGCTTTTAATGTTAGTACTATTGTATCATTAACTTTATAACAATAAACTGATGAAAACAATAAAAATATTAATCGCACTCATTGCAACAGGTTTTATCTTGTTCTCCTGCACAGCCCAGGATGTGAAAAAAAATATTGTCGGGTACAATCTTTCAAAGTTAAAATTAACAGGAAAGGTTAAAACTATAACAGAAACTACGTTTTTTGCAGAAAATAAGACTGGACAACAAAAACCAAACACACCCAACACA
>CAZSJF010000070.1:0-9953 GCA_964606705.1 uncultured Bacteroidales bacterium | reverse complement strand
AGCTTATTTAAGATTGCTTGATCTACTTGCCAAACTTTTTTTGATTAAATTATTAGTGGACATTTTCAAAAAGTATATAAACTATCCAAACCATTACACTCTTTAATGAAAGGGGTAATATGATTAATAAAATCGAGGACAATGCTTCCGATTTAAACGGCAGGGTGATGAATTTAAAAGGAACATTCAAGTATGATGACAAAGGGAATATGATAGAACTGAAATATTACGAGTCAGACGGCAGATTGTATGAAAAATCTACTTACAAATATGATGAAAAAGGAAATATTATGGTTTGGCAGGAACTTTATGAAGGTGACAGTTTGTTTTTTAAACATACATTCAAGTATGATAAAAAAGGGGATATGATTGAGGATGACATATACAGTCCAAACGAAATTTTGGGTGTTAGGGATTCTTTCAAGTATGATGATAATGGAAATTTGATTGAGACAAGTTATTATGATGGGACATACGGCTGTTCTCGTAAACTAAATACTTACAAATATGATGAAAAAGGGAATGTTATTGAAGATAACTCTTACAATCCAGACGGCAGCAGTATGTTTATTAAACGTTACAAGTATGATTATGACAAAACAGGCAACTGGATTAAGAAAACTGAATTCGTTAAAGAAGGTCTTCCTGAAAGTATTACACAGCGTGAAATAGAATATTACTAAGCATTATTAATTCAATACCCCTTGAAACTGCTCCATAAACTGTGTCAAATAAATAACTAAATTTGTCATATATAAAGAACAAAAAAGACAAGTGTACAGCCGTTTCAAAATATTCCTAAAAAAATACAAATATATAACAGCAGTTATTTTAGTCCTGTGCATATTGTATTATTTCTCACTGCCAAGAAAATTATTCAAAGACCCTACATGCACTGTCATTGAAGACAGGAGCGGAAACCTGCTCGGAGCAAAAATTGCAGATGACAACCAGTGGCGGTTTCCGTATAATGAAAATGTGCCGTATAAATTTGAAAAAGCCATACTGCAGTTTGAGGATAAATATTTTTTCTATCATCCGGGAGTTAATCCTGTATCTCTTACAAAAGCCCTCATACGCGATATAAAAGCCGGAAGGATAATAAACGGCGGGAGCACTGTTACCATGCAGGTAATAAGGATCTCGCGCAAAGGCAAGCCAAGGAATGTACTGGAAAAGATCAAAGAGATAATACTGGCGACACGGCTGGAATTAAGGTGCAGCAAGAAGGAGATATTAGCTTTATATGCGTCAAACGCACCTTTCGGCAGTAATGTTGTGGGGCTTGATGCTGCTGCATGGCGTTATTTCGGAAGGCCACCTGATAAGCTCTCATGGGCGGAAACAGCCACCCTTGCAGTATTACCCAACTCCCCGTCACTTATTTATCCGGGAAAAAACCAGAAAAAATTACTGCTGAAAAGGAACCGCCTGCTGGATAAATTATATCGTAAAGGCATTATTGACGCTGCCACATGCAGGTTATCCAAATATGAAGAACTGCCCGGAACACCGCTGAGGTTACCGCAGGAAGCACCCCACCTTCTTACAAGGGTTTTTAAGAAATATAAAGGGGAAAGAATAACAACAACCCTTGACGGGACACTGCAGAGGTTGGTTTCAGAGATAATAGAAAATCACCATAAAATACTGAAGTATAATGATATTAATAATGCTGCTGCTATAATCATCGAAGTTGAAACAGGCAATGTCATGGCTTATGTAGGCAACACACAAAACCCCGGCAACCCTGAATACGGAAGCGATGTTGATGTCATCACCGCACCGAGAAGCACAGGAAGTATTCTAAAGCCCATCCTTTATGCCGCCATGCTGGATGACGGGAAGATACTGCCCAACACATTGATCCCTGATATTCCCATACAGATATCGGGATATTCCCCGCAGAACTACAACCTGACCTATGACGGCGTAGTGCCTGCCAGGCGCTCTCTTTCAAGGTCGCTTAATGTGCCTGTTGTCAAAATGCTTCAGGATTACAGTGTTGACAGGTTCTATTACCTTTTACAGAAACTGGGGATGAGCACTATCACTTATCCTTGCGAACATTACGGGTTATCAATCATACTGGGAGGAGCTGAAGGCTGCCTGTGGGATATAACAGGGATATATGCAGGTTTTTCCAGGATACTGAACCATTTTACAAGATACAGCGGCACCTATTTTCAGAACGACATGCGTAAGCCGGACTTTATTTATAAAAAAGACGGAACAGGCAATTCATGGAATGAGAAACTGGAAAAAGGCATTCTGGGAGCAGCTTCAATATGGCTGGCCTATGAAGCAATGGTGGAAGTCAACCGCCCCGACATGGAAGCAAACTGGATGTCATATTCATCTTCAGGCAAGATAGCATGGAAGACAGGGACGAGCTACGGCAACAGGGATGCATGGGCAATAGGGACAACTCCCAGATATGTCGTGGGTGTATGGGTGGGAAATGCCGATGGCGAAGGAAGGCCCACACTGACAGGTATCGGAGCAGCAGCACCTGTACTGTTCGATATTTTCGGGATATTGCCTAAATCAGAATGGTTCAGGCAGCCTTATGACGATATGAGCAGGATAGCAGTATGCAGGCAAAGCGGATACAGGGCAGGCAATATATGCGAGCTGGTTGACACTATGTGGGTGCAGAAAGCAGGTCTAAAGACATCAGCATGTCCTTATCACTATATAGTGCATCTTGACAAAAGCGGGAAATACAGGGTCACAAGCGACTGTGAAAATGTTTCAAATATGCTGCATGTACCATGGTTTATCCTCCCCCCTGTACAGGAATGGTATTATAAATCAAAAGACCCTGGTTATAAAACCCTGCCACCTTACAGGGACGATTGTATCAGCACGGAAAACTATAAATCCATGGATCTTATATATCCCAAACAGGCAACTCAGATATATATACCTCTGGAGCTTGATGGGAACCGGGGTGAAGTTGTTTTCGAAGCAGCACACCGCAACCCTGATGCAACCATATACTGGCATATTGACGAAAAATTCATAGGAACGACGAAAAGCATACACCAGATGGGGACTAAGATTGAAAAAGGGAAGCACCTGCTGACACTTGTTGATGAAAACGGCGAAACTTTGTACAAAACATTTGAAATTGTAGAAAAAAACAAATGAAAAATCATAATTTTACGGTTATGCCCTATCCTGTTTTTTACCAAATTCTCAACCAAACCCACCAAATACTAACTCAAAACCGCCAAATACTAATTGACCCTTGACTTTTGCTTTTAATGTTATTACTATTGCATTGATATTTTTTAACATGATTTATTAACCAAACTAAAAACACACAGACATGAAAAAAATTATTATCATTTTAGCTTTAGCTGGAGCAACTTTCTTTGCCAATGGGCAGGAAACCGTCAAATACTTTAAACAGGCAGACCTCAATACCAGCTGGTGGACTATAAGAGGGAGTTATCCCGTCAACGCAACAGATTATTTAAAATATAATTGTTACAGGTTCACCTATAATGAAAAGAATAATCTTATTAAAGTCGAATACCTTAAATCAGGTAAATTAAGCAAGGATACTTATTTCAAAGTTGTTCAGATCAAAATAAACTACAATAATGATTATGAAGAGAGAAGTTATTATGACAAAATGAACAAGCCTGTGGCTGATTATCTCGGATCATATTCAATACGACTGTATAAGAATGCTGTTCGTCTGAACAGGAGTGATATTAGCACACTCTACATGAAAATATATAACAAATACGGAGAGTTGTCTTCTGATGACTATGGAGTGGCTCAATATATGTCATTAATCAAAAGTACAGGTGATTTCATGATCAAACACACATACTTTTTAAGTAAAAAAGGGGATACGATTCTTTCGTACAATTTCGGATACAGTTTGAAAAGGAAGTTTGACAAGAACGGTAATATGGTGGAAGAAAGTTACTACGACAAGAAAGGAAATCCCGGCAAACATGATAATTTCTCCATATGCCGTATGAAATACGATGATAAAGGAAACCGGACAGAAGAAAGTTATTTTAACGGTGATAATGTCCCTATCGGATACGACAACACTAATTTTGTCATGATACGCATTAAATATGATGATTCAGGAAATAAAACGGAAGAGACTCATTATGATAAAAACGGAAATCCGGCATATGACAAATCATACGGTTACGCCACGATGCGCTGGAAATATGACGGAAAAGGCAACAAAACTGAAGAAAGCTACTATGACAAGAATAATAATCCCATTAAATATAAAGATTACACTTTTGCCATACTTCGCTGGAAATATGATGACTCAGGAAATAAAACAGAAGAGGCTTTTTATGACAGGAATGGCAAATTGATATACGACAAATATTATGGTTATGCAATAACCCGCTGGAAATATGACGAGAAAGGCAACAAAACTGAAGAAAGTTTTTATGACGCTGATGATAAATTCTCAGTATATGACGGTTATGCCACAACACGCTGGAAATACGATAATAAAGGGAATAAAACTGAAGAAGCTTTTTACGATAAAAACAACAATCTTATTAAAAATAAAATTTATGGCTATGCTGTAATGCAGTCTAAATATGATGATGATGGAAATGAAATAGAAGAAAGCTACTATGATGTAAATAATAATCTTACCAAATATTTAAGTTACGGTTATGCTATAACCAGGTTTAAATATGATAGTAAAGGAAATAAAACGGAAGAGAGCTACTATGATGTAAATAACAACCCGACAGGATATGAAGATTCCGGTTATGCAAAAATACTATCGAAATATGATAGTGATGGCAATAGAACGGAAGAGGCATATTATGATAAAAACGGCAAACTGATAAGTGATGGATACTACGGCTACGCTGTATTACGCATGAAATTTGACGATAAAGGAAATGAAACAGAGGAAAGCTACTACGATGTAAACGATAAACCTGCTAATATTAAAGATTACAATTATGCAATAATGAGGTTTAAATATGATGATGATGGAAATAAAACAGAAGAAAGCTACTATGATGTAAACGGTAATCTTATTGAAAACAAAGATAACAGTTATGCAAAAATATGCTGGAAATATGATTATACAGGAAATAAAAAGGAAGTATCCATATTTGATAAAAACGGCAATCCTGTTTATGATAAGTATTACGGCTATGCCACAATGCGCTGGGAATATGATGATTCAGGAAATAAAATAGAGGAGAGCTATTACGATGATAAAGATAATCCTGTTGAATACCTGGATTACAGCTATGCAAAAATACACTGGAAATATGATGACATGAAAAATAAAACGGAAGTGTCATTATTTGACAAAAACGGGAAACTGATATATGACAGAAATTATGGCTATGCCACAATCCGGTATAAATATGATGATATGGGAAATAAAACAGAGGAAAGCTACTATGACGAAGAAAACAATCCTGTTGAACACCTGGATTACAACTACACGAAAATACAGTGGAAATATGATGACATGGGAAATAAAATGGAAGTGTCTTTATTAGATAAGGACGGAAATCTGATCTATTGTGAAGATCTTGGTTATGCTGTAATGCGCTTTAAATATGATGATAAAGGGAATAAGACAGAAGAAAGTTATTATAATGAAGAAAATAAACCTGTTGAATATAAAGACAACGGCTATTTTATAATGCGCTGGAAATATGATGATGACGGTAATAAAACAGAAGAAAGTTATTATAATACTGAAGAAAAACTTGTGGAATCCAACGGATATGCCATGATGCGCTGGAAATATGATGATGACGGTAATAACACTGAAGAAAGTATTTACGGTGCTGACGGAAACCTCAAGGAAGTTGAAGGCTATGCCATAATGAAGATGGAATATGATGATAAAGGAAATAAAACGGATGAAAGTTATTATGGTGCGGATGAAAAATTAATAGACCTTGATGGCTATGCAATGATGAAATGGAAATATGATGAAGACGGCAATAAAATCGAAGAAAGCTATTATGGTGCGGACGGAAAATTAGCAGAAGTTTATGGCTGTGCCATAACGCGATGGAAATACGATAAATCAGGAAATGAGATAGAAACAAGTTATTACGGCGCGGATGAAAAATTAATAAATTATTACGGATATGCCATAAAGAGGACTAAATACGATGAGAAAGGAAACAAAATAGAATCAAGCATCTATGGTGCTGATGAAAAATTAGTGGAATATAACGGATATGCTGTAATGCGCTTCAAATACGATGAAAAAGGAAACGAAATAGAAGCAAGTATCTATGGCGCAGATGATAAATTAATAGAAGCCGACGGTTGTGCCATGATGCAATGGAAATATGATGACCAGGGAAATAAAACGGAAGAAGCCCACTATGGTGCAGATGCGAAACTGAAGGAATATGACAGCTATGCAATAGTCCGCTGGAAATATGATGACAAGGGTAACATGATTGAACAATGTTTTTACAATGACAAAGATAAACTGAGTAAATACCAGAAAAACAGCTATGCAATAATACGCTGGAAATATGATGACAAGAAAAATCAGATAGAAACATCTTTGTATGACGCAAAAAACAGGCTGGTTGTTGACAAAAAGCTTGGCTACTCAACCCTCAAATGGGAATATGATGATAAAGGCAATAAAACTGGGGAAAGCTATTTTGACACAAAAGGCAATCCGATAGAGATCAACGGTATTGCTCTCATAAAAACAAAATTCCTTGAGGATGGCGGCGTAGATGAAACGGAATATTATGATAAAGACGGAAAATTTTTATATAAAGAGTAATGAACAATGAACATCAGTAATACTGAGCAGAACAGGTTTGAATGTTGAGAAAAACCGAAATATTGCAAACCTGTTCAGTCGAAGTATAATAAGTGGTGAAACCACTTGAATAAAATGCAAAATAGCTGAAATAATCCTGAAGGCTTGGCTGACGACGGGCAGGGGTTAAACAAATTAATAACAACTATAATCTTAACCACTATGAAAGGGAAAATATTTTTAGCGACCATTATCTTTGGCTCTGTACTTGGGTTTGTGGTGCTTCCTTTACTGAATATTACCAGTTACAATAAAAAGGAAAAATTGATTGAAAAAGAAACTTATAAATATGATGCCAAAGGCCGCCTGATTGCGGAAAGGCATTATGACAAGGAGGACTCTTATATTACAAAAATCACTTACCTGTATGATAAAAAAGGAAACCTGACAGAGATAAAATATCACAGCAGGGGAAGCAATATATTTAAAGAAGATTTTAATCATCCTTATGATGCAAAATGGATACTTAAATATGACAATAATAATAGACTAATCGATTCTTCCAAATATGATTTCTTCAGGACTTTTCATGGGGACAGCCTCGGATGCTGCTACCGCCATACATATTTATATAACAAAAAAACAGGAATTGTAATTGAGGAAGATATTTCATCTTATGGAGATGGCAAAATTGATAGTAAAGATATTTATAAGTATGACAGTAAAACAGGAAACAAAACAGAGGAATACAACTATTACATAGGTTATAACATACAAGAAAAAACATATGAAAATGAACTTACACTTCACAAAGGGCATGTTTATAAATATAACCAGCAAAACAAAATAACTGAAGAATATGTATATGGCGACAAAGATGGATATGATGAAGACAGCATTTTAGTCACAAAATATGGCCTTGATTGGAAAATTACCTGTAACTATGACAGTATCGGAAGCATAATTGATTCAATGGTGTGTGACAGTGATGGCAACGTTCAAAGCAAATGGACTTTTGAAAATAAATATGATGAAAAAAATCAATATTTATCTGTAGATATATATCGTAATAAAAAATATTATTTTACTAAATATTATTTTATAGAACCGGATGGTAAAAGAAAAATCTTTTATGAAGAATACAATAAAGAAGAGATAGACTTTGGCAGTTATTCAACTAGATATGCTTATGATTCCTGTGGAAATATTCAAGATATTACGAAAATAATATCAGATTTTTCAGACCTAACGGGATTTATAAGTATGAGCAGATATTATGAAAAACCAGGCAAATTAAGTTCAAAAAGTTTTAAGTATAACTTTAGCGATGGCATTACTACTTTTTATGAATATGATAACAGGAAGAATATTACAGATAAACATATTATGTACACTGACCATGAAGAAAATATACTTTATTCAACTCTTTTACACTACAAATACGAGTATGAATATGATGCTCAGGGCAGGATCATTAAGAAATTAACTTACAAAGTTATTGATAGATAAAAACAGTTGTAAATTGGGAGTAGTTTTAACTATAAAAATAAACGATGAAAATAATTAACCTGATAGTAATAATTTTATTTAACTGCAACTTCATTTTCTGCCAGTCAATATCTGCGGATATTATAAATAAAATCAAGAAAGCAACTGTTTATATTGAGGTAGTGCATGAACATCGGCCATACGAATACAAATATGAGCCTGTTTCATCAGGCAGCGGTTTTTTTATCAGCGAGAACGGGTATCTTGTAACAAATTATCATGTGGTTCAGTCTGATTTTTCAATGGAGGATGCCGTTTATATAGTGCCGACAAAAGAAATAAAAGTAACCCTGAACAGCGGCACCTCTGAATATAAAAAATATTCTGCAAAAATAATATTCGTTGACAAAGTAAATGACCTTGCCATCCTGCGTATCAAAGACGCTGTAAAAACACCTTTTGTTGAAGTCTGCAAAGACGACAACCTTGTGGAGTCCTCGCCTGTATGGGCTTTCGGATTTCCCTACGGAGAAGCTTTTTCGGTGATACAGAGAGGGCCTGAAATAACCGTGAGCAACGGCAGCATCACTTCCCTGCGCCATAACGACAGGGATGTCCTTGATAAAATACAGTTTGACGCCGTCGTTAAAAACGGCAGCAGCGGCGGGCCTCTGGTCAATGCAAAAGGTGAAGTTATCGGCATTGTCTACAGCATAATGTATAAAGAGTCGGGAATGAATTTTGCAATACCTTCATATTTTCTGCGCAGCCTTATGTCAAAAATACCGCTGGATAACGCTTCATCCGGTGATATTATGTTTTCATTCAGCTCCTCCCCTTCCAGTGCTTCGGTATTTGTAGATTATGATTACAAAGGACTTACACCACTTAATAATCTGAAGGAAGAACAAGGCATACATACCATAGTATTGATGAAAAACGGCTGTGAATCTTTTATTGAAGAGATTCCTTTTGTTAAAGACAGTTTACTGAAAGTTGACCTGTCGCCTGTGAAAAATCTGGAAGTAAATATGGGAGGAAAGCAAACTAATGATAATGTGGATAAAAATTCCCTGAACAATTTTATAAATGCAATAACTTGGAGTTCAGATGACATTCTGTTATTTGAGGATTTCAACGATGAAAATAAATTTAACAAGTGGGAACAAAGCACAGGCGGGGAAGACAGGCGCACATGGTATATAGAAGACGGCATTTTATACCAGCATGAGTCTGATGAACTCCTGCATTCAATAAGCCTTGGCGATTCCTCGTGGAGTAATTATGAAATCAGAGCAAAATTAAGAATAACAAATGAAACCAATGACAGCAGGGCAGGTATTATTTTCAGGGACAACAAAGACGGTTTCTACCTGTTCAGGATACACAGGGAATCCAATAAAGCACAGTTGTCATATCATTCAAAGAATCCTTTCGGATGGTTCGTATTAAAAGAAGAGAAATTTGATTTTGACATTACAGACGACTGGTATAAAGTCGATATAATAGTCTCTGACGATAATATTATCTGCTATCTCAACTCAAAACAGGTATTTGCATTCCGCTCCGGATATTCATCTTCCGGCAGGGTGGGATTGTATTCTGTTGAAAGCAAAGCAAGTTTCGACAGCCTGTATGTATACAAATTTGTATACAAATTACCGGATAATATTTTCGAAAATAAGAAAGCTTCATACTG